>JBIOYO010000093.1:0-2245 GCA_044870175.1 Nocardioidaceae bacterium
GTGGGCCGGGCGTCGTCGATACGCACGGCCAGCTCGCCCGGGGCGAACCCGCCGAACACCACCGAGTGCACGGCGCCGATCCGGGCGCACGCGAGCATCGTGACGACCGCCTCGGGGATCATCGGCATGTAGACCACCACCCGGTCGCCCCGGCCGACGCCGAGCCCGCGCAGCGCTCCGGCGAACGCCGCCACCTGCTCCAGCAGCTCGGCGTAGCTGAACCTGCGCGCCGACCCGGTCACCGGGCTGTCGTAGACCAGCGCGGTCTGGTCGGCCCGGCCGCCCACGACGTGGCGGTCCAGCGCGTTGTAGCAGGTGTTGAGCGAGCCGTCGGTGAACCAGCGGTACCTCGGCGCCGCGGTGTCGTCGAGGACGACGCTCGGCTGGTGGATCCAGTCCACGAGGCCGGCCTGCTCCCCCCAGAAGCCGTCCGGGTCGGCGATGCTGCGGGCGTACACGTCGGCGTAGCGAGGCATGGCGCACAGCATGGTGCTGTGCCCGCCCTCACACCACGGGCCAACGGCCCTCGTCGGCGGAGCGGTCGTACGGCGCGACGAGCGGTCGACGACGTCCCAGCCCGATAACCGGTTGCACCCGGGCCGGCAGGCTGCGACGCTTGCCGCCGTCCGATCCGGGGGTACGCGCCCCCTGAGCCCATCGACGAGAGGAGGCAGGCCATGACGATCGCTGTCCTCGGCGTGTCCGCACACCGTCCTTCCTCTCATCGATGGAGCATCCGTCTTGACCTCATGCGACCTCTCCGACCAGCTGTCGGAGCTCATCTCCGCTGACGGCGCCGCCGCCAGCGACTTCGAGACCTCCCTGGCGCCGGACCAGGACCCGTTCTTCGTCTTCGACTTCACCGCCAGCGACGACCTCGCGCACGACCAGCGGTGGAGCACCTACTGGGACGTCGAGCGGCTCTGCCGTGGCCCTGAGCCGCTACCGGACTGGGTGGTCACCGACCGCGCCGCGGTGGACACCGACCTCGGTGTGCTGAAGACCGGCAAGGAGGCCGACGTCTTCCTCCTCGAGCGCGCCGTCCCGGGCACGCCCGGCACCGTGCTCGCCGCGAAGCGGTACCGCGACGAGCAGCACCGCGCCTTCCACCGCAGCAGCGCCTACACCGAGGGTCGCCGGGTCCGCAGGTCCCGCGACAACCGGGCCATGGCCAAGAAGACCGACCACGGCCGCGCCGTCGCCGCCGGCCAGTGGGCGTGGGCGGAGTGGGAGGCGCTGAACCGGTTCTGGGCGGCCGGGGTGCCGGTGCCCTACCCGGTGCAGGTGGACGGCACCGAGATCCTCATGGAGTACGTCGCCGTCGACGGTGCGGCCGCACCACGGCTCGCCGCCACCCGTCCGGGTCCGGCGCAGCTGGCGTCGTACTTCGACCAGCTGCGCACCGCGATGGTGCTGCTGGTCCGCGAGGGCGTCGCGCACGGCGACCTGTCGCCGTACAACGTCCTGGCCGCCGGTGACCGGATCGTCGTCATCGACCTGCCGCAGGTGGTCGACGTCGTGGCCAACCCCACCGGCCTGGACTTCCTGCACCGCGACTGCCGCAACGTGTGCGCGTGGTTCCGCCGCCGCGGGCTCGACGTGGACGAGGAGGCGCTCTTCGCCGACCTGGTCGCCCAGGCGTACTGACCGGGCCGCCGCGGCCGGGAGGTCGCTACGGTGGCGGGCGTGAGGACGGCGGGCCGGGTCACCGAGGTGGACTCGCTTGCCGGCTTCGACCGCCTGGTCGCCGGCGGCGCGCGCGACATGCGCGGCTGGCGGGTGCAGGACGTGGACCTGCGGGGCAGGTCGGACGCGCTGCGGCGGCTGGACCCTGCGGGGTCGCTGTTCCTGGGCGGCCTGCGCACGAAGGCCGACGACGACAGCCTGCGCGCGAGAGGCGCGCTGGTGTTCCCCGAGGTGCCCGACCTGCCCTTCGTCGCCTACCGGGCCACGCTCTACACCCCGGCGGAGCTCTACGCCGGCCTGGGCGGCCCGACCGGTTACGAGGCCACCTTGGACGCCCGGGTCTTCGCGTGGTCGCGACAGGGTTCCGAGCCCGACGGGGACCTCACCCGCGCCCTCGCGCGCACCCTGCACGACCACGCGGTGGACGACGCCCTCACCGAGTACGTCGGCGACCGCCGGGTGGTCGGGGTGATGGGAGGCCACGCGCTGCGCAGGGACCAGCCCGGGTACGCCGAGGCGGCCGCGCTGGGGCGCGCGCTGGCCCGCGGCGGGCTGCTCG
>JBIOYO010000094.1:0-2553 GCA_044870175.1 Nocardioidaceae bacterium
AAGCGCAACACCGCCTTCACGGTGTTCCTGATCGAGAAGGCCGGGGCGCCGTTCGGCCACGTCGAGTACATCGGCGACATCTTCACCAACCGCTACGGCCGGGCCCACAACACGTTCCAGCTGATCGCGGAGGAGGCGTTCGCCTTCAACAACGAGACCGGGGACCGCGCCGACCTCAACTCGGTGGGCTTCTGGTTCGCCGACTCCAAGGACGACGACGGGTGCCTGGGCGCCGGCAGCCCGGTCACGGGCTTCGACGGCGACGCCGAGGCCGGCGTGCAGATGATGAACTCGGGCGTGCACGTCCTGCCCTGACCTGGTTCGGGGAGTGCCCCCGGGACCACCTCGAGGTGGTCCTTGGGGGCGCACCGACGAGCCCGTCCGTGGGCCCGTGGCAGGGTGGGAGCGGCTGATCCGCTCAGGGCGGCGTGGGCGCGCCGAAGCCGTCGTGCACGTGGTCCAGGGCCTCGTCCAGCAACGGCCGCAAGGCTCCTGGCCGGGCGCCGGACGCCACCCAGCACTCGATCGAGACCCGCAGCGACGACGCCGCGACGGCGGCGAGCAACCGAGGGGTGAGGTCGTCCGGGCGAGTGCCCAGCCGGGCGGCCAGGGCTCGCGCGAACGGCTCCTCGAACCGATGGAACGACTCGAGGCGGAGCTCCTGGAGGGACTCCGTCGCCATCAGCACGCGGAACTGGCGGACGACCAGCTCGCGTCCGGCCTCCAGCGCGTCGGCCGGGTGCCTGAGTGCATGGCGCAGCACGTCGACCGGGCCCTCCTCAGCCGGCCGGTCGCGCAGCTCGGCGAGAGCGGCGAGGGGCCCGGTCTCGTCGCTCCGGTCCACGAACAAGACGTCGGCCTTGGTCTCGAAGTACCGGAAGAACGTGCGCACCGAGACGTCGGCGGCAGCGGCGATGTCCTCACAGGTCGTGGCGTCGTACCCCCGGGACTCGAACAGGGTCAGGGCCGCGACCGCGATCTCCTCGCGCGTGCGGAGCCTGTTGCGCTCACGGAGTCCGCCGGTGCTCATCACGGGTCACTATAGCCGGTAGATGCCAGTCTGACATCCATTGCCAACATGACAGTGACTGCCATACCGTCTGTGGATGACGTATCCGCAGCTCTCCACCGGTCCCGTCCGCCGCCAGCCCCCGCTCACCGGGTGGGCACGCGCATCGCGAGTCGCCGGCATGCTGGCGATCAGCGCCGCCGGGTGGGTCGACGCGGTCGGACGGGAGCGAGCCATCGGCCTCTGGCTGGTGGTCCTCGACCTCGGCCTCGGCGCCATCGCCCTCGTCGTGGTGTCCTGGCGTCGGCGGTGGCCGATGGGGGTCGCGTTGGCCCTCGGACTGATGCGCACCGTGTCCGTCTCCGCGTCCGGCCCCGGCGTTCTCGCCGTGGCGTCGCTGGCGACTCGTCGGCGCATTCCGGAGGTGGCGTCGGCGGCGGCGGTGACCATCGCCTGTTGGGTCCTGTTCGAGCTGGTCACCGACAACCCGTCGCCGTTCTGGCAGGTGCTGGCCTTCAGCGTCGTCATGATCCTCGGGGCGGTCGGCTGTGGCCTGTACGTCGGGTCGCGGCGGGAGCTGGCGGCTTCGCGGCGAGCCGTGCTCGTCTAACTAACCCTCCTGGTTACACGAGCTCGGCTTGACACGGCAGGCCGGGCGCCCTGCTCAGCCGAGCGTCGCCCGTGAGCAGCGGGACATCGAGTTGCGCGGCGAGCGCGACGTACAACGCGTCGTAGAAGCTGAGGTTGTTCCGCAGGGCCCATGCGTGTTCGGTCAGGGCTCCCCCATGGGGGTAGCGATGGTCGACGAGTGCCCGGAGTGCCCGCAAGGCGGCGTGTGCCTCTGCGCTGCTGATCAGCCCGGCGTGTTCGTGCCTGCGCAGGACGTTCCCGACTTCGGCGTCGATGAGGTGCGGCGCGTGCCGACGCAGCCCTGGAAATCGGGCGCGCAGCCTGTCGGCAGCAGCGGTCTTGCCGCCTAGCGCCAGCACGAGTGCGGAGGCGTCGACGACGCAGTCGGTCACCGCCGGTCCGCGGCCAGGTCGGCCAGGATCGACTCACGAGTCGCCCCCGGCGTACTGGCTGAGGCCCGGGTGGCCTCCATGTTCGCCAACGCCTCCTCGGTGGTCGGATGGTCGGCGAAGTCGATCACCCACTCCCGCATGTAGGACTGGATGGAGCGCCCGGCGAGGCGGGCTCGTTTGCGTATGACCTCGTAGGAACCCTCTGGGATCTCGCGGATTTGGATCGTCGCCATAGCGCTATCTTAGCGCTGCGGCGCCGGGTCTCACGTTGGGTTGGTCGCGTGTGCCGACGCCCCGAGGGCCCCGTAGCCTCGCTGTCATGGCGCCGCCGAGTCTCACGCCCCGGGTGCTCGTGATCGGGCTCGACCCGTACCGGGTGCCCGGGCCGTGGGACCCCGAGCCGGTGGCCGAGGGCATCAAGGTCGGCATGACCCGGTTCGAGGAACACCGTGTCGGGGCTGAGTTCTGCCTCTTCGGACTCGACGGCAGCGATGACGTGGAGGCGGTCGTGACCGCTGCGCT
>JBIOYO010000095.1:0-3448 GCA_044870175.1 Nocardioidaceae bacterium
GCGCTCGAGGCCCGGCAGGTTGTCCACGGACGCGACCACGTCGAACCCGTGGGCCTCCAGCAGCCGGGTCATCCCCTCCCGGAGGAGGGCGTGGTCCTCACCGAGGACAACGCGCACGGCACCTCCAGCGTGATCGTGGTCGGCCCCCCGACCGGACTGGTGAGCCTCATCGTGCCGTCGAACGCCTGCAGCCGCCGCGACACGCCGCGAAGACCGCTTCCCGCGTCCACGCGCGCCCCGCCTGTGCCGTCGTCACCGATGCGGGCGGCGAGGACGCCGTCGGCGTGCCGGAGCTCCACCCAGGCACGCGAGGCGTGCGCGTGCTTGGCGGCGTTGGCCAGGCACTCGGCGACCGCGAAGTACGCGGCGGACTCCACCGGCGCGGGCGCGCGGCCCGGCACGTCCGCGACGACGTCGACCGGGAAGGGCATGTCGACCGCGAGTGCCTCGACCGCCCCGACCAGCCCGCGGTCGGCCAGGACCGGCGGGTGGATGCCGTGGACGACCGAGCGCAGGTCGCCGAGCGCGGCCGTGGTGGTGGCCCGCGCCTCGTCGATGAGCTGGCGCGCCGCCACCGGGTCATCGGCCACCAGCTCGTCGGCCATCCCCAGGCTCATCCCCAAAGCGACCAGCCGAGCCTGCGCGCCGTCGTGAAGGTCTCGCTCGATGCGGCGTAGCTCGGCCGCGGCGTGGTCGACGCTCACCTCGCGGGAGCGGCGCAGGTCCCGGACCCTCTGCTCGAGCTCCTCGGTCTGGCTGCCGGAGAGCAGCGCCCGGTCGAGGACCGACCGGGCGCGCATCGCCGGCCCCGTGGCGTACCACCACACCGGCCAGGTGACCACACCCAGGGCGAGCAGCACCACGACCAGCGAGAGGAACAGGCCGAGAGTGCTCGCGTACGCCGCCCACGCCTGGTCCCGCCACGTGGCCGGGTCGCCGGCCCACCGCCGAAGTCGCCGCAGCGGGTCGAGGCCGTCGGTGTCGCGGTACCGCGCCGGCACCGGCTCGCCGAGCAGGTCGGCCGCCATGGTGCGGTGCAGGCCGGCCAGGAACCGGCCCGCCGGTACCGCCGCGAACAGCAGGGCGATGCCGACCCACACCACGACGAGCACCGCCGAGACGACGAAGAGCACCAGCACGGTGAGGACCGGCGCGAAGAGCAGCACCTGGGCAGTGGCGTACCAGGTCTCCCTCAGCCGTCGCACGAGCAGGTCCACGCCCCCCATCATCGCCGCGACCGGGAGCCGGCGCAGTAGGCCTGGATCCACCCTCCCGGCCCAGGACCGGGGACCTGGCCCCACTGACCCCAGGGTCGCGGGCGCGGAGCCTGGAGCCACCGGAAGCATCCGACGCCCGAGAGGACCCCGCCATGCGCACGCATCTCGCCCAGCGCTCAGCGCGATGGAGCGCCACCCACCCGTGGAGGGCCATCGGCCTCTGGCTGCTGCTCGTGGCCTCGGCCGTCGCAGTGGCTGCCGCCGTGCCCACCCGGTCGGTGACCGACTCCGACTACTGGAAGGGTGAGTCCGGTCGTGCGGCCCGCTGGGTCGCCGAGGCCGGGCTCGACGAGCCGGACGCCGAGCAGGTGCTGGTCACGGCCGCCCACGGCTCGCTGGACCAGGCGGAGGCGAGCAGCGCCGGGCAGGCCCTTGCCGGCCAGGCCCGCGGCGTCGACGGGGTGACCGGCGTCCTCGGACCGGCGTGGAGCCCGGACCGGTCCGCCCTGCTGGTGAGCGTGCAGCTGGCCCGCGAGCACGGCGCCACGGCCGCGGACCTCACCGCGCTGACGACCAGGGTCGCCTCGGAGCATCCGGGTCTTCGGATCCGGCACGCCGGTGACCTCACTCTCGACGACGCGATCGACGCGCAGGTCGCCGCCGACCTGTCCTCGGCGGAGACCACCAGCGTGCCGGTGACCCTGCTGCTGATGCTGCTCGCCTTCGGCGCCCTGATCGCCGCGGGCATCCCCGTGCTGCTCGCGGTGAGCAGCGTCGTCGCCACCATCGGCATGATGTCGGTCGTCTCGCACCTCGTCCCGGCCGACGCCACGGTCAGCAGCATGATCGTGCTCATCGGAATGGCGGTCGGCGTGGACTACTCGCTGTTCTACCTCAAGCGGGAACGTGAGGAGCGGGCCCGTGGTCGCAGCACCCGCGACGCCGTCCAGGTCGCGGCGGCCACGTCGGGTCACTCGATCCTGGTGTCCGGGGGTGCCGTGGTGGCGTCCATGGCCGGTCTGTACCTGGTCGGGGACGTCACGTTCAGCTCCCTCGCCACCGGCGCGATCCTGGTCGTCGCGGTCGCCGTGCTGGGGTCGGTGACCGTGCTGCCAGCGCTGCTGTCGAAGCTCGGGCGCTGGGCGGACCGGCCGCGCGTGCCGCTGCTCTGGCGGCTGAACCGCCGGATCGGTCGCGGCGGCATCAGCGGACGCCTGCTCGGCCCGGTGACCCGGCGCCCCGTGGCGGCGCTGCTGGTCTCCGGAGTGCTGGTCGCCGGCCTCGCCGCGCCGGCGCTGGGCATGCGGCTGCAGGGCTCGAGCCTGGAGACGCTGCCCACAGTCATCCCGCAGGTGCAGACCTTCCGGGACGTGGCCGCCGCGTTCCCGTCCCAGGGCAGCGAGCTCGAGGTCGTGGTGAGGCATGCCCCGGGCCGGCGTACCGACACCGAGACCGCACTCCGCGCACTCTCGGCCGACGCCGTCGCCTCGGCAGGGTTCGTCGCCGGTGACCGGCCGCCGGTGCGTACGTCGGCGGACGGGACCGTCTCGGTGCTCACGCTGTCCCTGCCCTTCGCCCCCTCCGACCAGGCCGCCGCCGACGCGCTGGACCGGATGCGGGACGACCTCGCGCCTGCCCACCTGGCCGGGTCCCGCTGGGCGGTCGGCGGCGAGGTCGCCTTCTCGGTGGACCAGTCCCGGCACCTGGCCGGGGCGATCCCGTGGGTCGTCGGCACGGTGCTGCTGCTGACGATGCTCATCATCGGGCTCACCTTCCGCAGCGGCCCGCTGGCCGTGGTCACGACACTGCTGAACCTGGCGTCGGTGGGGCTGGCGTTCGGTGTGCTCACGCTGGTGTTCCAGCACGGCTGGTTCGAGGGCGCGCTGGACTTCAGCTCGCCCGGCTTCGTGATCGACTGGATCCCGCTGTTCGTCTTCGTTGTGCTGGTCGGCCTGTCCATGGACTACCACGTGTTCGTGCTCAGCCGGGTCCGCGAGCACGTCCGCGACGGCATGCCGCACCGGCTCGCCGTCGAGTGGGGCGTGCGCGAGACCGCCGGCGTCGTGACCAGCGCGGCTGCGGTCATGGTCTCGGTGTTCGCCATCTTCGCCACGCTGTCGATGCTGGAGATGAAGATGCTGGGGGTCGGGCTGTCGGTGGCCATCCTCGCCGACGCGACCCTCATCCGCGTGGTGATGCTGCCCGCCATCTTGGTGCTGCTCGGCCCGCGC
>JBIOYO010000096.1:0-20125 GCA_044870175.1 Nocardioidaceae bacterium
AGGTCCCAAGGGTTGGGCTGTTCGCCCATTAAAGCGGCACGCGAGCTGGGTTTAGAACGTCGTGAGACAGTTCGGTCCCTATCCGCCGCGCGCGCAGGAAACTTGAGAAAAGCTGTCCCTAGTACGAGAGGACCGGGATGGACGAACCTCTGGTGTGCCAGTTGTTCTGCCAAGAGCACGGCTGGTTAGCTACGTTCGGAAGTGATAACCGCTGAAAGCATCTAAGCGGGAAGCACGTTTCAAGATGAGGTTTCCCACCGGGTCAACCGGGTAAGGCCCCCAGCAGAACACTGGGTTGATAGGCCGGAGGTCGAAGGTAGCGATACACGGAGCCGACCGGTACTAATAGGCCGAGGGCTTGTCTTACACACTCATATGCGAGCGTCCACTGTGTGGTTCCCGAGCTGCGGTCCGGGACCGTGCGCCGACTGAGCGCACGCCGGTCCTCAACTCCATAGCGTTTCGGCGGCCATAGCGAAGGGGAAACACCCGGCTCCATTCCGAACCCGGAAGTTAAGCCCTTCAGCGCCGATGGTACTGCAAGCGGGAGCTTGTGGGAGAGTAGGACGTCGCCGGACATTGCTTCCACGTAGGGGCCGCCATCTGGTGGCCCCTACGTGCATGTCGCGAAGAGGGGAAGCTCATGGCGGGCCAGGCCGACAGCGACGGTCCGCGCCGCGGTGACCGGCGCTCCGGCGCGTCGCGGTCCGGCGGGGGCGCGGCGCGCCCCCGCCGACCGTCCCCCAGGGCGGAGCCGAGGGCGCAGCCACGCACCCGCGAGCAGGCCGGCTACGACGGGCCGCCGCTCGACGACGACATCACCGGGCACGAGCTCGATGCCGATGTCCAGGCCCAGCTGCGGAGCCTGCCGGAGCGGCTCGCGCTCCGGGTCGCCCGTCATCTGGTCGCTGCGGGCCGTCTCCTGGACCGGGACCCGGCCGCCGCGTACGAGCACGCCAGAGCAGCCCGGGCCCGAGCGGCGCGGGTGGCCGTGGTCCGCGAGGCCTGCGGTGAGACCGCCTATGCGGCGGGCCGGTACGCCGAGGCGCTGGCCGAGCTTCGCGCGGCCCGTCGTATGAACGGCTCGCCGGACTACCTGCCGGTGATGGCCGACTGCGAGCGCGCCCTGGGTCGCCCCGACCGGGCGCTCGCGCTGGCCCGCAACCCGGCCGTCGAGCGCCTGACGCCCGACCTCCGCGTCGAGATGACCATCGTCGAGGCGGGTGCCCGTCGCGACCTCGGAGAGCTGGACGCGGCGCTGCGCACGCTTGAGGCGGCCCCCGTGTCGTCGCGGTCGCGGGCCGACTGGGTGGTCCGGCTCCGTTACGCCTACGCAGACACGCTGCTCGCGGCAGGGCGCACCGACGACGCCGTCGCCTGGTTCCACCGCACCGCCGGCATCGACCGCGACCAGATCACCGACGCCGCCGAGCGACTCGCCGAGCTGGAGGACGTGCCCCTCGCCGACCCCGCCGAGGGCGACGACCCCCACCGCCGGTAGACCCCGCTCGCGGGCGGAGAGGGGCCGGTTTTCGGCCGCGGCTGTCCACACCCCGGATCCGTGCACAGCCGCGCGACTCGCGGCTGCGGACCGAAGCACTGCCCGGCAGACTCGCGGTGGAGGTGAGGAGATGGCAGATGTCGAGCGCGGCCGGGCTCAGCTCGAGGCGGTCAACCGGGTCACGCTTCGGGGGCGGGTGACCGCGGAGCCGGCCGAGCGGACGCTGCCGAGCGGGGCGGTGATCGTGGCGGTGCGGCTGTCGATGACGCGTGAGCGCACCGCGATGACCGCGGGGTCCAAGGCCACCAGCGACTGGGTCGACTGCGTCGGCTGGTCGGGTCGGGTGCGGCGCGCGATGCGGTCGTGGCACGCCGGGGACACCGTCGAGGTGTCCGGTGCCCTCCGGCGACGGTTCTTCCGGACGTCCGCGGCTGCCACCAGCATCGTGGAGATCGAGGCGCAGGCCGTCAGCCGGGTCGGCAGGGTCGCCGAGCCGGCGTCGCGCGCGGCCGCCGAGCCGGCATGACCCCGGCCGGGCGAGCCACCGCGACCGGCCGTCGCCGCTGGGTCAGGCGTCGCGCAGGTCGCGCATCACCAGCCCCATCCGGGGCTTGGGCTCGAACGACGTGGACTTGCGGGGCAAGGTCACCCCCCGGGCCGCCGAGCGGAGCACCTGCTCCACCGACGGCGGCGCCATCGCGATCGCGATGCCGGGGCGGCGGGCCAGCGCGTGCAGCGCCTGGACCAGGCTGTGGTGGTAGCCGACCTGGTCGTCGGAGACGCCCCACCGTGGAAGGACGTCGCGGTGCAGCACCGTGGTGTCCACGGGGTCGGTCCGGGGCACGCTCAGCACCCACCAGGCGGCTGCGTCGGTGAGCGCGAAGCGCACTCCCGCCTCGGGTCCCGCCCCGGGTCCGGACTCGTGCACCCTGCCCAGGGCCTCCTGCCGCGACGCCGCCGGCTCCAGCCGCTGGCCGTGGCGGGCGGCGAGCTCCACGATGCCGGCGCCGGTCAGCCCGTCCACCGTGCGGTGGATGGGGTCGACCCGCAGACCGAACGCCTGGCGGTCCACCAGCATCGCCAGCCCGTGGTCCCACGGCGACGCCGCCGCGCCGTCCGCGCGGGCGTCGGCCTGCAGCCGCAGGTACGCCGCGTACCGGTGGTGGCCGTCGGCGATCAGCGCCTGGCCCGGGGCGAGCTCGCGGGCGGTGCGCTCGAGCGTCTCGGGGTCGTCCAGCAGCCACAGCCGGTGCCTGGTGCCGTCGTAGGCCACCACCTGGGTGGCGGGCCGGCGGGCAGCGGTGAGGGCGAGCCGGTCCCGGAGCCACTCCGAGCCGTCGTGCAGCAGAAGGATCGGCTCCAGGTTCGTGCGAGTCGTCCGCATCAGCGCCACCCGGTCGGCCACCGGTGCCGGGCTGACGTCCTCGTGGGGAAGCACGACCCGCTCGGCAGGGTCCCGGAGCCCGACCAGGCCGACCAGGCCGCGGACCACGGTCTGGTCGGCGGTGTACTCGTAGAGGTAGAGGGCCGGCCGGGGATCCGGTCGCAGGGCCCCCTCGTCGCGCCACCGGTCCAGGCGGTCCAGGACGGCGAGGTAGGGCGTCTCGAACCGGCGCGACAGGATCAGCCGGACCACGTTGCGCGGGTTGGCCGACTCCAGGGTCCGCACCAGGTCGGCGTCCAGCACGTCGTACGGAGGTGACACCGCGGTGCCGAGGTCCCCGATGGTGTCCGGGTCGAAGCGCAGGCCGCGGAAGGGCGCCAGCTCCAGCGGTCGCCGCACGACCGCCGGCTCGGTGCCACCCACGAGCGCATCCTAGGTCTCCTAAGGTGATGGACGTGGAGCCAGACGCGCCGGCGGCCTTGAGCGAGTGCAGTGAGCCGCTGGGACATCGCTACGACGTCGCCATGCTGGACCTGGACGGGGTCGTCTACATCGGTCCGGACGCGGTGCCGGGGGTGCCCGAGCAGCTCCGTGCGGCAGCGGACGCGGGGATGAAGCTGGCCTACGTCACGAACAACGCGTCGCGACCGCCTCAGGTCGTCGCCGAGCACCTGGCCCGGCTGGGGATCGACGCGACCGCCGAGGACGTGGTCACCTCGGCCCAGGCCGCTGCCCGCCTGGTCGCCGAGCGCGTGCCGGCCGGCGCACCGGTGTTCGTGATCGGCGGCGAGGGCCTGTTCGTCGCGCTGACCGAGCTCCGGTGCGTGCCCGTGCAGCGGATCGAGGACTCGCCCGCGGCGGTGGTGTCGGGCTTCGCTCCCGACCTGCGCTGGCAGACGGTGATCGACGGTGCGATCCTGGTGCGTCGAGGCCTCCCGTGGGTGGCCACCAACACCGACGCCACAGTCCCGACGGCGCACGGTCCGGGGCCGGGCAACGGCGTGCTCGTCGGTGTCGTCGCGGCGTACGCCCATCGCCAGCCGGTGGTCGCCGGCAAGCCCCAGGCCCCGTTGTTCGCCGAGACGGTGCTGCGGGTCGGCGGCTCCCGACCGCTCGTCGTGGGGGACCGGCTGGACACCGACATCCACGGCGCCAGCAACGCCGGCTACGACAGCCTGCTGGTGATGACCGGTGTCACGGGCGTGACCGAGCTGGTGTCGGCTGCGCCCGAGCTGCGTCCGTCCTACCTGTCCGCGGGGCTGGCCGGGCTGACCTCGCCGCACCCGGTGCCCGCCGTCGACGGCGCCGGCGTGTCGCTCGGCGGGTGGGTCGGGAGAGTCGAGGACGGGCGGCTCGTGGTCACCGGTCATGGGGTGGTCGACGACTGGTGGCGGGTGGTCGCCGTGGCCGGATGGCGTCATCTGGACGAATTCGCCGCCCCAGTGTCTGTTGCCGACCTGCTACCGCCCGGTAGCCTGACCCTGCCACCCCATGCCGACGACGCCTGAGCAGAAGGGGAGCCCGATGACCCAGTCAGCCCTGCCCTACCAGCGGACCATGAGTGGGAACCCGGACGTCGACGAGGCGCTGGCCAGGCTGCGGTCTCTCGACGACCTTCCAGTCGCCGCCCACCCGCCCGTCTACGAGCGCGTCCACGACACCCTTCGGTCGGTGCTCGACGACTCCGGCGCCTCGGTTGCCGGCGTCGCCCGCGTCACCGGCGCCGCCGACGGCGCGTAGCCGCCCGTCCTTCCGGTGCTCGCCCGGTCGTGACGCCGTCACCGTCGCGGCCACGCCGGCTCCGGCTGGACGCCGAGCTGGTCCGCCGCGGGCTGGCCCGCTCGCGGCAGCAGGCAGCAGAGCTGGTCGCCGAGGGGCGGGTGAGGGTAGCGGGAGTCCGCGCGACCAAGCCGGCGACGGCGGTGACCACGGACGTCGCCCTGGTCGTGAGCGGTGGGGCGGACGGGCCCGGCTACGTCTCCCGCGGTGCGCACAAGCTGGCCGGCGCCGTGGCCGCCTTCGCGCCGCACGGCCTGGTCGTCCGGGGCCGCAGGTGCCTGGACGCGGGGGCGTCCACCGGAGGCTTCACCCAGGTCCTGCTGCAGCACGGGGCGGCGTCGGTGGTGGCGGTCGACGTGGGCTACGGCCAGCTGGCGTGGTCGCTTCGCCAGGACGCCCGCGTGGTCGTGCTCGAGCGCACCAACGTGCGCGACCTGACGCCCGAGGCGGTCGGCGGTCCGGTCGACCTCGTCGTCGGTGACCTCTCCTTCATCTCGCTCCGGCTGGTCCTGGACCCTCTGCTCGGGGTGGTCCGGCCGGACGCGGACCTGCTGCTTCTGGTCAAGCCACAGTTCGAGGTGGGCAGGGAGAGCGTCGGCAGGGGCGGCGTCGTGCGGGATCCCGAGCTGCGGGCCCAGGCGGTGACCGCGGTCGCGCAGGCGGCCGCCGCGCGCGGCTGGGGAGCCCGTGGCGTGACGGTCAGCCCGCTGCCGGGGCCGGCCGGGAACGTCGAGTACTTCGTGTGGTTGCGCCGCGGGCCGGCCACCGTGAGTGGGCCCGACGTGGCTGAGGAGGTGCGCCGCCCCCCGCTCTCGTCGCCGGCGGATGAGAGGGTGGAGCGGTGACCGAGCCGACCGGACGGCGCGTCTTCGTCGTCGCGCACACCGGGCGCGAGGCCGCGCGCGACGTGGCCCGCCAGTTCTGCCGAGCCCTGAGCGCGCACGGCCTGGGTCTGCGGCTGCTCGAGCCCGAGGTGGCCGAGCTGGAGCTGGACCTGCCCGACGTGGAGGCGGTCCGCGCGTCACCCGGGGCCTCCGCGGGCTGCGAGCTGATGGTGGTGCTCGGCGGTGACGGCACCATCCTGCGCGCCGCCGAGCTGGTGCACGAGGCCGGCACCCCCGTCCTCGGCATCAACCTCGGCCACATCGGCTTCCTCGCGGAGGCCGAGCACGAGGACCTCGAGCAGAGCATCGAGGCGATCGTCGGGCGGCACTACACCTCGGAGGAACGGCTCACCGTCGACGTCACCGTCTACCGCGGCCAGCAGGTGGTCGCCACGACGTGGGCGCTCAACGAGGCCAGCGTCGAGAAGGCCGCCCGCCAGCGGATGCTCGAGGTCGTGGTCGAGATCGACGGACGGCCGCTGTCGCGGTGGGGCTGCGACGGGGTCGTCTGCGCCACCCCGACCGGCTCCACGGCGTACAACTTCTCCGCCGGCGGGCCGGTGGTCTGGCCCGGCGTCGAGGCCCTGCTCGTGGTGCCGATCTCGGCCCATGCGCTGTTCGCCCGGCCGATGGTGGTGGCACCGAGCTCGGTGGTGGCCGTCGAGGTGCTGGCCAGCACCGACGGGGCGGGCGTGCTGTGGTGCGACGGCCGGCGCACGGTCGAGCTGCCACCGGGCGCCCGGATCGAGGTGCGCCGTGGCGCCTGCCCCATCCGCCTCGCCCGCCTGCACCGGGCGCCGTTCACCGACCGGCTGGTCGCGAAGTTCGGGCTGCCGGTGGCCGGCTGGCGCGGCGGCGCGGAACACCGGCGCCGGGACAGCCTCGGCCACCCCGACCGGCGCGGTCAGGGACCGGGCTGATGCTGACCGAGCTGCGGATCACCTCCCTGGGCGTGATCGAGGAGTCGGTGCTGGAGCTCGGACCCGGCTTCACCGCGATCACGGGGGAGACCGGGGCGGGGAAGACCATGGTGGTCACCGCCCTCGGCCTGCTGCTGGGCGCGCGCGCCGGCTCGGACCTGGTGCGCAGCGGCGCCCGGTCGGCGCGCGTGGAGGGCGTGGTCCGCGCCGATGCCGGTCTGGTGGGGTCCGTCGAGCAGGCCGGGGGAGAGGGCGAGGACGGGCACGTCCTGCTGGTCCGCCAGGTCACCGCCGAGGGCCGGTCGAGGGCGTACGCCGGGGGAGCAGCCGTCCCCGCGTCCACGCTGGCCGCGCTGGCCGACCCGCTGGTCGCCGTCCACGGCCAGTCCGACCAGCACCGGCTGCTGCGCCCGGGCGCGCAGCGCGACGCCCTGGACCGCTACGCCGGCGACGCCGCGCTCGACCTCCGGGCGGAGTTCGCCGGGCTCTACCAGGAGCTCCGGGCCGCGGAGGCCGAGCTGGCCGAGGTCACCGCATCGCGCCGCGAGCGGGCTCGTGAGGCCGACCTGCTCCGGTTCGGGCTCGAGGAGGTGGCTGGGGTCGCGCCCCAGCCAGGGGAGGACCAGGCACTCGCCGAGGAGGAGTCGCGGCTCGGCCACGCCGACGCGCTGCGGACCGCGGCGCTCCAGGCCGGGGAGGCGCTGTCGGCGACCGAGGGCGGGCCCGACGCCGTCACCGCGGTCGCGACCGCCAGGACCCTGCTCGACCGCGTGCGTGCGCACGACCCCGCCGCCGAGGCCCTGGCAGACCGGGTGGCCGACGCCGGCTACCTGCTCACCGACCTGGCCGCCGACGTGGCGTCGTACGCCGCGGCCCTCGACTCCGACCCGCTCCGCCTGGCCGCGGTGTCGGAGCGCCGGGCCGCGCTGCTGGCGCTGACCCGCAAGTACGCCGACACCGTCGACGACGTGCTGGCCTGGGCCGGCCAGGCCTCCGCCCGGCTGCTGGAGCTCGACGACACCGACGGACGGGTCGGGCTGCTCACCGGCCGGCGCGCCGAGCTGCGGCAGCGGCTGGCCGACGTGGGTGCCAGGCTCTCCCGGGTGCGACGGCGGGCCGCTGCGACCCTGGGCTCGACGGTGACCCACGAGCTGCGCGCCCTGGCCATGCCGCACGCAACGGTCACGGTGGCGGTCCGGCAGGCGCCGGCGGGGGCCGGCCAGGAGGTCGAGGAGGAGGACGCCGCCGGGATCGAGGTGGCCGGCGAGCGGCTGCGGTTCGGCCCGGCCGGCCTGGACCAGGTCGACCTGCTGCTCGCGGCCAACGCCGGTGCCGAGCCCAGGCCGCTGCACCGCAGCGCGTCGGGGGGCGAGCTGTCCCGGGTGATGCTGGCCCTGGAGGTGGCGCTGGCCGGCACGGACCCGGTCCCGACGATGGTGTTCGACGAGGTGGACGCGGGAGTGGGGGGCAAGGCCGCGGTCGAGGTCGGCCGTCGCCTGGCCGCCCTGGCCGAGCACGCCCAGGTGCTGGTGGTCACCCACCTCCCGCAGGTCGCCGCCTTCGCCGACCGGCACGTGGTGGTCGAGAAGAGCGACGACGGCACGGTCACCACCTCCGGGCTGCGGCCGCTCGACGACGCGTCGCGGGTCACCGAGCTCTCCCGCATGCTGGCCGGCCTGGAGGACTCCGCCACCGCGGTCGCACACGCCGAGGAGCTGCTCGACACCGCACGCCGCCGCCGCGCGACCGTCGCGACGCCCGGCCCCCGGCGCGCCACGGCGACCCGCTGAGACCTCCGCGGTCCGGCCTCGCGCGCGGCCGGCGTGTGACGATGGGACGGCTATGAGGCTCTCCCGTTCACAGACCATCGACGCGCCGCGCGGGCTGGTGGGGACGCTGCGCGTCGACCGGCGTACCCCGGCACTCCTGCGCCGGCTCGAACCCGGGGACATCGCCGTGGTCGACGAGCTCGACCTGGACCGGCGCACCGCCGAGGCGCTGCTCGACCGTGGCGTCGCGGCGGTCGTCAACGCGGCCCCGTTCATCTCCGGGCGGTACCCCAACCTCGGCCCCGAGCTGCTCGCGAAGGCCGGTGTGGTCCTAGTCGACGCCGTGGGCGCCGAGGCCCTGGCCCGGGTCCGCGACGGAGGGACCGGGCGGCTGGTCGAGGGCACGGTGTACGTCGGGGACCAGCCGGTCGCCGCCGGCACGGCGCTCGGGCTCGACGACGTCGTGGACCGCATGGACTCCGCGCGCGAGGGGCTCACCGCCCAGCTGGACAGCCTCACCCACCAGGCCACGGAGTTCCTCCGCCGGGAGCAGGAGCTGCTGCTGCACGGCCTCGGCGTGCCCGACCTGCGCACGCAGGTGGCGGGCCGGCCGGTCGTGGTGGTCGTGCGCGACTACGACCACCGCGCCGACCTGCGCGGGCTGCGCCGGTTCATCCGCGAGCAGCACCCTGTGCTCGTCGCAGTGGACGACGGCGCGGACGCCCTCCTCGAGGCCGGCCACCGCCCCGACGTCCTGGTCGTCGGCGAGCACGGCCTGACCGGGCCGGCCGGCGCCGACCGCGACGAGACCAGCAGCACGACGTCGGGCCACCGGGTCTCCGACCGAGCCCTGCGCGCGGCGCGCGAGGTGGTGCTGCACGCCGACGGGACCGGCTCGACCCGCGGCGCGGAGCGCCTGGAGCGAGCCGGCGTGCGGGCGCCGCGGATGGCCGGGGCCGGCGCGACCGGCGACGTCGCGGTGCTGCTCGCCGACCTGCGCGGTGGCACGCCGATCGTCACCGTCGGCGTCCACGCCACGTTGGAGGAGTTCCTCGACGGTCACCGGTCCGGTCTCGGCGGCACCTTCCTCACCCGGCTCAGGGTCGGTCCGCGGCTGGTCGACGCCAAGGCGGTGCCGGCGCTGTACTCCGGACGGGTCCGGACCTGGCAGCTGCTGCTGGTCCTCCTCGCCGGGCTGGTCGCCCTGCTCGCGGCGGTCGCGGCCACGCCGATGGGCGGGCAGTGGTGGGAGCAGCTGAGCGACTGGTGGGCCCAGTGGTCGGGCCAGTGGTCGGACCAGTGGGGACCTGCCCGGGACATCGCTCTGACCTGGGTCGAGGGGGTGCTGTCGTGATCAGCTTCCGTTACCACGTCGCGTCGCTGACAGCCGTGCTGCTCGCGCTGGCCGTGGGCGTCGTGCTGGGCACGGGCCCGCTGGACGACCCGGGCGGCACGTCGGCGGTGGCCGCCGAGAGAGCCGGCGACGAGGCGGACGCCGCCCGTCAGGAGGCCGCCCGGCTCGAGGCGGCGCTGTCGTTCGACGACGAGTTCGCCACCGGGGCTGCTCCCGCGGTGGTCGCGGGGGCTCTCCGCGGCCACGCGGTCACGCTGGTGCGCCTGCCCGGTGCGCCTGCGGACCAGGTTGCCGCCCTGTCTGCTCTGGTCGGCAGGGCCGGTGGCAGCGTCGCCAGCGACGTCGAGGCGCGCGCCGGACTGCTGGACCCCTCGAACCGCCAGCTCGTGGAGGAGCTCGGCACCCAGCTGGCCGCCGCCGCGCGCGGCGCGAAGGCCACCTCGCAGGCCGACGGCTACGCCAGGGTGGCCTCCCTGCTCGGCTACGCCGTGGGGACGCGGCAGGCCGGTGGGTCTGCGGTGCCGCCACGGGCCGACGGCGTCCTGGCCGGGCTGACCACCGCCGACCTGGTCGGCGTACCGGACCCGGTCACCCGGCGCGGCGACCTAGTGCTGGTGGTGGCCGCCGCACCCGGCGGGGACGACGACGCGCGACGCGGCGCGGCCGCCGTGGTGGCCGCCCTGTGCGCCGGCCTGGACCGGCGCACCCGGGGCGTCGTCGTCGCCGGCCCGGCGTCCGCGGCGTCCGACCACGGCGTGGTCGCCGAGCTGCGCGCGGACGCCCGCACCGACGGCACGGACGGTCCCGGCGCCTCCGACGGGGTGTCCACCGTGGACTCGGTGGACCGTCCCGCCGGACGCGTCGCCGCCGTCCTCGCCCTCGCCGCGCAGGCCCGCGGCACGGCCGGCGCGTACGGCGCGGTCGGCGACGTCGACGGCGCGCTGCCGCCCCGGAAGTAGCGCCGCGCGCGGGATGAGGGGGCGGGCGAGGGGGCCGGTGTAGCCTAGAACCCCGTGGACGGGCGGGGCGCCTCTCGCCGCACACCGATCCCACGGGAGTCCTCTTGGCCTCTGTGCAGCCCACCAAGCACGTGTTCGTGACCGGCGGCGTCGCCTCCTCCCTCGGCAAGGGCCTCACCGCCTCCTCGCTGGGCAACCTGCTCACGGCGCGCGGGCTGCGGGTCACCATGCAGAAGCTGGACCCCTACCTCAACGTCGACCCCGGCACCATGAACCCGTTCCAGCACGGCGAGGTCTTCGTGACCAACGACGGCGCGGAGACCGACCTGGACGTCGGTCACTACGAGCGGTTCCTCGACACCGACCTCTCGGGGATCGCCAACGTGACCACCGGACAGGTCTACAGCCATGTCATCGCCAAGGAACGACGCGGGGACTACCTCGGCGACACCGTGCAGGTGATCCCGCACATCACCAACGAGATCAAGGACCGGGTCCGGGCGATGGCGGGGGACGGCGCCGAGGACGGCCCGGTCGACGTGGTGATCACCGAGATCGGCGGCACGGTCGGTGACATCGAGTCGCTGCCGTTCCTGGAGGCGGCCCGGCAGGTGCGTCACGACATCGGCCGGGACCACTGCTTCTTCCTGCACGTGTCGCTGGTGCCATGGATCGGGCCGTCCCAGGAGCTGAAGACCAAGCCCACCCAGCACTCGGTGGCCGCGCTGCGCAGCATCGGCATCCAGCCCGACGCCATCGTCTGCCGGGCCGACCGGCCCATCCCCGACGGGGTGAAGCGCAAGATCAGCCTGATGTGCGACGTCGACACCGAGGCCGTCGTCACGGCGGTCGACGCGCCGTCGATCTACGACATCCCCAAGGTGCTGCACCGCGAGGGACTGGACGCCTACGTCGTACGCCGGCTGAACCTACCCTTCCGCGACGTCGACTGGACCCGGTGGGACGACCTGCTCCGCCGCGTGCACCACCCCACCGAGGACGTCACCGTCGCGCTGGTCGGCAAGTACGTCGACCTGCCTGACGCCTACCTGTCGGTGGTCGAGGCGCTGCGCGCCGGGGGGTTCGCGCACGAGGCGAAGGTGCACATCCGCTGGGTCCCCTCCGACGAGTGCGCCACCCGGGAAGGCGCGGCACGGCACCTCGCCGACGTCGACGCGGTCCTGGTCCCCGGCGGCTTCGGGGTCCGCGGCATCGACGGCAAGATCGGGGCGCTCGGCTACGCCCGCACGCACCGGATCCCGACGCTGGGCCTGTGCCTGGGCCTGCAGTGCATGGTGATCGAGTACTCGCGCTCGGTGCTCGGGCTGGAGCAGGCCGGCTCGACCGAGTTCGATCTGGGCACCCCCGAGCCGGTGATCGCGACCATGGCCGAGCAGCACGCGTACGTCGAGGGCGCCGGTGACCTGGGCGGCACCATGCGGCTCGGGCTCTACCCCGCCGACCTGCACGAGGGCAGCATCGTCCGGGAGCAGTACGCCGAGCCGCGCGTGGAGGAGCGGCACCGGCACCGCTACGAGGTCAACAACCGCTACCGGGAGCGGCTGGAGGCGGCCGGGATGGTGTTCTCCGGCACCAGCCCGGACGACAACCTGGTGGAGTTCGTCGAGCTGGCCCGAGACGCCCACCCCTACTACGTCGGCACCCAGGCGCACCCCGAGCTGCGCAGCCGGCCGACCTCGCCGCACCCGCTGTTCACCGGACTGGTCGCAGCGGCGATCGCCCGGCAGAAGGAGCTGCAGTTCCCGATCGACGACGCGGCCCTGCGCCGCCGGGTCGAGAGTCCCGACGAGATCGACAGCCTCACGGACCCGTTCGTCGAGCCCGGCGTCGACGGCCACCGCGAACCGGCCGAGGCGCGGACCAGGCGATGACGGTCGCCGACCGGCCGGAGACCTGGCCGGTGCGCCGCTCGGAGGTGGCCTGGCGGGGCCGCGCGCCGTTCTGGCTGCGGGAGGACGAGCTGGCGGCGCCGGACCGCCCCGACCATCCCTTCTCCCGGCTCGTCGTGGTGCACCCCGGCGCCGTGGTCGTGCTGGCCGTCGACGACGCCGAGCGGGCGCTCGTGCTGCAGCAGTACCGGCACGCGGCCGGCACCCGGTTCGTCGAGCTCCCCGCCGGGCTGCTCGACGTCGAGGGGGAGGACCCGCTGGTCGCGGCGCGCCGGGAGCTGCTGGAGGAGGGGGCGCTGGTCGCCGGGGAGTGGACCCACCTGCTCTCGGCGTACTCCTCACCCGGTCTCACCCAGGAGCGGGTCGAGACCTTCCTCGCCCGCCGCCTCACCGCGGTCCCGGACCGGGGCGGGTTCTCACTCGAGCACGAGGAGGCGGACATGAGCCTCGCCTGGGTGCCCATGGCCGAGCTGCTGGACGGCGTGCTCGCGGGACGGCTGACCGACGCGCCGCTGGCCCTCGCTGTCATGGCCTACACGCTGCGCGGCGACGCCGCCTTCCAGCCGGGACCGGCCGGGAGCGCATAGACTCGGCGACCGTGAGGGTCGGTGTCCCGAAGGAAGTCAAGAACAACGAGTACCGCGTCGCGATCACCCCGGCCGGCGTGCACGAGCTGGCCCGCCAGGGGCACGAAGTGTACGTCGAGGCCGGCGCGGGCGTCGGCTCCGCCATCCGCGACGCGGAGTACATCGCCGCGGGCGCGACGATCCTCCCCACGGCCGACGAGGTGTGGCAGGCCGGCGACCTGGTGCTGAAGGTCAAGGAGCCGATCGCCGAGGAGTACCCCCGCATGCGCGAGGGGCAGGTGCTGTTCACCTACCTGCACCTGGCCGCCGACCGGGCGCTCACCGAGGAGCTGGTGAAGCGTCAGGTCACCGCCCTCGCCTACGAGACCGTGCAGACCCCGAACGGCGCCCTGCCGCTGCTGGCCCCGATGAGCGAGGTGGCCGGACGGCTGGCGACCCAGGCCGGGGCCTACCACCTGATGCGCGCCGGTGGCGGTCGCGGCGTCCTGCTTGGCGGTGTCTCCGGCGTGTACGCCGGCAAGGTCGTCGTGATCGGCGGCGGCGTGTCGGGGATGAACGCGGCGGCCATCGCGCTCGGAATGCAGGCCGAGGTGCTGCTGCTGGACCGCAACATCGACGTGCTGCGCTCTGCGGACCGGATCTACCAGGGGCACGTGCAGACCGTGGCCTCCAACGCCTACGAGATCGAGCGGGCCGTGATCGACGCCGACCTGGTCATCGGTGCGGTGCTGGTGCCCGGGGCCAAGGCGCCGACCCTGATCTCCAACGAGCTGGTCTCCCGGATGAAGCCGGGGTCGGTGCTCGTGGACATCTCCATCGACCAGGGCGGCTGCTTCGAGGACTCCCGGCCGACCACCCACGACGAGCCGACCTACCAGGTGCACGAGTCGCTCTTCTACTGCGTGGCGAACATGCCCGGGGCGGTGCCGCACACCTCGACGTACGCGCTGACCAACGTCACCCTCCCGTACGCCGTCGCGCTCGCCGACAACGGCTGGCGACAGGCCTGCCTGGAGGACCACTCGCTGTCCCTGGGCCTGAACACCCACGCAGGAGCGGTGACGTACAAGCCGGTCGCCCAGGCGCACGGCATGGAGAGCGCGTCCCTGGACGACGCCCTCGGCACGGGTGCCTGACGCTGGTGCTCGGGACCTCCCAGCAGCCGGTCGCCGGGCCGACGGCGCTGCAGCGCGCGGTCCGCACCTATCTGGACCACCTCGTGGTGGAGCGGGGTCTCGCCGCCAACACGCTGTCGTCCTACCGCCGTGACCTGCGCCGGTACGCCGCCTTCCTGGCCGCCCGCGGCGTGAGCGACCTGGGCGAGGTGGACGAGGCCGCGGTGACCGGGTTCCTGCGGGCACTTCGTGAGGGCGAGGCCGGCCACCCGCCGCTGTCGGCCACCAGTGCGGGCCGGACCGTCGTCGCCGTGCGGGGGTTCCACCGGTTCGCGGTGCGCGACGGCCTGACAGTGACCGACCCCGCCGCCGGGGTCCGCCCGCCGGCCGCGGCCCGCCGGCTCCCGAAGGCGCTGCCCCTTGCCGCGATCGAGCAGATCCTGGACGCCGCCGGCGCCCCGGGCACCGCGCTGGCGCTGCGGGACCGGGCGCTGCTGGAGCTGCTCTACGCCTCCGGCGCCCGGATCTCCGAGGCGGTCGGCCTGGACCTCGACGACGTCGACCTCGACGACACGTCGGTGCTGCTGCGCGGCAAGGGCGGCAAGCACCGGGTGGTGCCGTTCGGGTCGCTGGCCCGTGACGCGCTCTCGGCGTACCTCGTGCGCGGACGGCCCGTCCTCGTCGCCGCCGGCCGGGGAACCCCCGCGGTCTTCCTCAACGCCCGCGGCGGCCGGCTCTCGCGGCAGAGCGCCTGGACCGTGCTCACCCGTGCCGCCGACCGCGCCGGAGTCACCGCCGAGGTCTCCCCCCACACCCTGCGGCACTCCTTCGCCACCCATCTCCTCGACGGTGGCGCCGACGTCCGCGTCGTCCAGGAGCTCCTCGGCCACGCCTCGGTCACGACGACCCAGATCTACACGCTGGTCACCGTCGACTCGCTCCGCGAGGTGTACGCCTCCGCCCACCCCCGCGCCCTCGGCTGAGCCCGGACCCGAGGTCTCGCGACCCGGCAGAGCGTCGTGGGAGGTGGGGGCAGTTTCCCATGTGATGCAGGACTTTCGCCGGTTCCCACGGCGTACGCGTCATGGGAAGCGGCCAAGGGGCTGCATCCCATGGGAATCTCCGCCGCGGGAGCTGGCGCCGACTCGGGCCGGATTCTGGGGGAGCCGGCGCCGCCTCGGGCCGGACTCTGGGGGAGCTGGCGCCGACTCGGCGGGGCGAGGGGCGTTGGGCCGGGGCATTTGTCGACAAGGCGACGGCGCGCCTCCGCGGGGGTGGGCGGGGCGGTGGGTTGACTGGAGGTCCGCCTCGACGAGGAGAGGAAGCAGGCGTGAACGACTTCGTACCCCGCTCCTACGGCAGCACCGCCCCGCTCATGCCACCCAGGGTCTGGACCCCGGCGCCACCGGTCCCGTCGGAGCAGGTGCCGGCCGAGCCGATCCCCTTCCTGCGGCCCGGCCCCGCCGAGGACCGCGCGCCCGGCGGCACGTCCGACACGGTGCTCGGCCCCACCGGACGGCCGTTCCCCGACCTGCCCGAGCCCCGGCCGATCGGCATCCACGGCAACGCCCGGGTCATCGCCATGTGCAACCAGAAGGGCGGCGTCGGCAAGACCACGACGACGATCAACCTCGGCGCGTCGCTGGCCGAGCTCGGCCGCAGGGTGCTGCTGGTCGACTTCGACCCGCAGGGGTCCCTGTCGGTGGGGCTCGGCCTGCACCCGCACGAGCTGGAGCTGACGGTCTACAACCTGCTGATGCAGCGCGACGTGGCCGTGGACGACGTGATCATCCCCAGCGGCATCCCGGGCATGGACCTGCTGCCCTCCAACATCGACCTCGCCGCCGCGGAGGTGCAGCTGGTCAACGAGGTCGCCCGCGAGCAGACCCTGCAGCGGGTGCTGCAGCCGGCGATCAACACCTACGACGTGATCCTCGTCGACTGCCAGCCCAGCCTCGGCCTGCTCACCGTCAACGCGCTGACGGCCGCCCACGGCGTGATCGTCCCCTTGGAGTGCGAGTACTTCGCGCTGCGGGGCGTGGCCCTGCTCACGACCACCATCGACAAGGTGCGCGAGCGGCTGAACCCGCGCCTTGAGATCGACGGCGTCCTCGGCACCATGTACGACGGCCGCACGCTGCACGCCCGTGAGGTGCTCGAGCGGCTGGTGCAGGCCTGGGGAGACACCGTCTTCCACACGGTGATCAAGCGCACCGTGAAGTTCTCCGACTCCACCGTCGTCGGCGAGCCGATCACCACCTACGCGCCGGCGTCCGACGGCGCCGAGGCCTACCGCACCCTGGCGCGGGAGGTGCTGGCGCGGTGTCTCGACGGCTGAGGGTGCCCGCTGCCGACGACCTGTTCCGGCCGACGGCGGTCCCCGGGCGGGGTGCCACGGCGCGCGCGCAGCGCAGCACGAGCGGACGGGTCAAGCACGACGAGAAGGTCACCGTCTACCTCACCTGCGATGAGCTCATCGACATCGAGCACGCCCGGCTGGCGCTGCGCCGGCAGGGGGTCGCGGTGGACCGGGGCCGGCTGATCCGGCAGGCGGTGGCGCTGGTGCTGGCCGACCTCGACGAGCACGGCGAGGACAGCGCCCTGGTACGCCGGCTCACCAGGTCGTGACCGCGACGGAGGTGGCCGGCGGCTTCTCGCTGCGCCTGGACAACTTCGAGGGGCCCTTCGACCTGCTGCTCAGCCTGATCTCCAAGCACCAGCTGGACATCACCGAGGTGGCGCTCTCCCGCGTCACCGACGAGTTCATCGCGCACATCCGTGCCGCCGGGGCGAGCTGGGACCTGGAGCAGACCTCCTCCTTCCTGGTCGTCGCCGCCACCCTCCTCGACCTGAAGGCCGCCCGGCTGCTCCCGCAGGGCGACGTCGAGAACGAGGACGACCTCGCCCTGCTGGAGGCCCGTGACCTGCTGTTCGCGCGCCTGCTGCAGTACCGCGCCTTCAAGCAGGTCGCCGCCGTGCTCGAGCGGCGGCTGGCCGTGGAGTCCCGGCGGCATTCCCGCGCGGTGGGGCTGGAGGAGCGCTACGCGTCCCTGCTGCCCGAGGTGCTGATCGGCCTTGACCTGGCCGACTTCGCCGCCCTGGCGGCCGGGGCACTGGCCGCCAAGCCCGCGCCGGTGCTGCCGACCGCGCACCTGCACGCCCCGGTCGTCTCGGTGCGCGAGCAGGCCGCGGTCATGGTGGAGCGGCTGCGCCGGCGGCGGTCGGCCACGTTCCGCGGGTTGTGCGGGGACGCAGCAGACATGACCACGAGGGTGGCCCGGTTCCTCGCCCTGCTGGAGCTGTTCCGCGAGGGGGTGGTGGCGTTCGAGCAGGTGACCGCGCTCGGCGAGCTGACCGTCCGGTGGACCGGCGACGACACCGGCGAGGTGCAGGTCGACGACGAGTTCGACGGGGGCCCGGAGGAGTCGCCGGCCGGCGTACCGTCGAACCACGAGCGGGACCCGGACCGGGTCCAGGACCAGGAGGAGCAGCCGTGACCGAAGGCCCCGACGCCACCTCGGAGGGCGCCCTCGACGTGCCGCTCGCGCCGCTTCGCCCGGCGCTCGAGGCGGTGCTGCTGGTCGCCGACCAGCCCTTGGACCACCTGACGCTGGCCTCCGCCGTCGGCTACCCCGCCGAGGAGGTGCTCGCGGCACTGGCCGGGCTGGCGCAGGAGTACGCCGAGCAGGGCCGCGGGTTCGACCTGCGCAACGTCGCGGGCGGCTGGCGCTTCTACACCCGCGAGGAGCTCGCCCCGGTGGTGGAGCGGTTCGTCCTCGACGGCCAGCAGGCCCGGCTGACCCAGGCGGCCCTGGAGACCCTCGCCGTCGTGGCCTACCTGCAGCCGGTCTCCCGAGGCCGGGTGTCGGCCGTCCGCGGGGTCACCGTCGACGGCGTGATCCGCACCCTGGTCTCCCGCGGCCTGGTCGAGGAGGCCGGCCAGGACCCGGAGTCCACGGCGACGCTGTACCGCACCACCGGCTACTTCCTGGAGCGCATCGGCGTCGCCTCGCTGGCCGAGCTGCCCGAGCTGGCGCCGTTCCTGCCCGACCTCGACCAGCTCCACCAGCTCGACGAGCTGGCGGGCGAGGGCAGCGGCGCGGCCTGACGCGATGAGCGAGGGGGACGCCGGGCAGGTCCGGCTGCAGAAGCTCCTGGCCCGCTCCGGCGTGGCCAGCCGGCGCCGCTGCGAGGAGCTGATGCTGGCCGGCGAGGTCGAGGTGGACGGCGAGGTGGTCACCCGGCTGGGCACCAAGGTCGACCCGCGGACCGCCGTCGTCCGGGTGTCCGGGAAGCGGCTGCCCCCGCTGTCCGGCCACGTCTACCTGGCGCTGAACAAGCCCCGCGGCGTCGTCTCGACCATGTCCGACCCCGAGGGCCGGCCCACGCTGTCCGACCTGGTCGCGGACCGCCCCGAGCGGCTGTTCCACGTCGGCCGGCTGGACACCGACACCGAGGGGCTGATCCTGCTCACCAACGACGGCGACTTCGCGCAGCGGGTGGCGCACCCGTCGTACGAGCTGGCCAAGACCTACGTCGCCGAGGTCGAGGGCCGGGTCGACCGCCGCACGGTGACCCGGCTGGGCACCGACGAGGTCGCGCTCGACGACGGGCCGGTGCGGGTGCACGCGTTCCGCGTCGTCTCCACCACCGGCACCCGGTCGATCGTCGAGCTGACCATCCACGAGGGCCGCAACCGCGTGGTCCGGCGGCTGCTGGACCAGCTCGGCCACCCGGTGCTCCGGCTCACCCGCACCGCGATCGGCCCGGTCCGCCTCCACGGCCTCCCGACCGGACGGCTCCGCCCGCTCACCACCGAGGAGCTCGGGGTGCTGCTGGACGCGGCCCGCCTGTAGGCAGATTCCCATGGGAGCCAGACGTTTCGCCGCTCCCCACGACGGACGCATCGAGGGAGCCGGCAGAGCATCGTGGGAGGCATCCCCACGTAGAGTGCTGCCCGACGACGGGAGGGGCAGGTGGCGGTGCGCGCGGTCCGCGGAGCGACCCAGCTCGACGAGGACGCCCGCGACCACCTGCTCGAACGCGTCGCCGAGATGGTCACCGACGTGATGGCCTCCAACTCACTCGGCGTGGAGGACTTCATCAGCATCGTCTTCACTGCCACCGCCGACCTGGTCTCGGAGTTCCCCGCGTACGCCGCCCGCCGGCTCGGCTTCGACGACGTGCCCCTGCTGTGCGCCCGCGAGCTGGAGATCGAGGGCTCGATGCCGCGGGTGGTGCGGATGCTGGCCCACGTGGAGACCGGCCTGTCGCGGGCGGAGATCACCCACGTCTACCTCCACGGCGCCGCGCACCTGCGCCGTGACCTGACCCGGGTGCGCGAGGTGCCGGACGAGTGAGCCACCCGCCCCCGCCCGACGGCCCGGTGCTCGTCGTCGGCTCCGGCCTCCTCGGCACGTCGGTCGGCCTGGCGCTGCGGGCCCTCGGCGTCGAGGTGCTGCTGCGGGACCGCAGCGCCGAGCACGTGCGGACCGCCTCGGGGCTCGGTGCCGGCGTCCCGGCTCCCGCCGGCGCGCGCCCGGCGCTTGTCATCGTCGCCGTGCCGCCGGACCACCTCGGCGCGGAGGTCGCCGCCGCCCTCCTGCGCCACCCCGACGCCGTGGTCACCGACGTCGGCAGCATCAAGACCGAGCCGCTGGCTGAGGTGCGTGGGCGCGCTCCCGCCGAGGACGCCCGGTACGTCGGGGGGCATCCCATGGCCGGCAGCGAGCGGTCCGGTCCGCTGGCCGCGTCGGCGACCCTGTTCGAGGGACGGCCCTGGGCGGTGACGCCCCACGACCGCTCGTCGGAACAGGCGGTGGCCGCCGTGTCGGCACTGGCCGCGGCCTGTGGCGCGACGCCCGTGCCGATGACCCCGGAGCAGCACGACCTGGCCGTCGCGCGCACGTCGCACCTGCCGCACCTGCTGGCGGTGCTCATGGCCGGCCGGCTGACCGACGCCC
>JBIOYO010000097.1:0-3016 GCA_044870175.1 Nocardioidaceae bacterium
GGCCGGCGCGCCTGCGACGGGCACCCCGCAGGACGCCTGGCGTGCCCTCGACGAGGGTCGCGACCCGACGGTGTGACGCCGGCTCGTCGGACTACGGCGTGACCCCCACTACGATGAGCCGCATCGAGCCCGCGAGTCGAGGAGAACGCCCGCATGTCCGCTCACCACGGCAACACCCCGGCCGCCTGGACCGCCGTCACGATCGTGCTGGCCGGGTTCATTCTCGGGGGGCTCGGGCTGGTGCTGGACAGCTGGGTGATGTTCTGGGTCGGCGTGGCGTGCGCACCCGTCGGCATCGCCGTCGGGAAGGTGATGTCGTCCATGGGCCTGGGCGCCGAGCCGGTGGACCACTGACCATGAGGCGTGCGCGTGTCTGAGCCGGTCGTCGCCCTCCCGACCCCGGGCCGCGCGCCCGAGGGCGCGACAGGACCCGGCCCGATGGGGCCCGGCAGGACGCGGCGGGTGCTGCCACCCCTGCTGCTGGCGGGCGGGCTGCTCGTCGCCGGCGTCGCGCTGCACCTGCGGGACCCGCACGACCCGGGGAGCTGGGGCCTGTGCCCGCTCCGCGCGCTCACCGGGTTGTCCTGCCCGGGCTGCGGAGGCCTGCGTGCGGTCAACGACCTGACCAACGGCGACGTCCGGGCCGCGGCGTCGAGCAACCTGCTCTTCGTCGCCTCGCTCCCGCTGCTGGGCTGGCTCTGGCTGCGGTCCGTGGCTCAGCGGTGGCGGGGAGCAGCGCGGCCGCTGCCACCCTCGGCGGTGCGCGCGGCCGCCACGGCAGCGGTCTGCCTCGTGGTGCTGTTCGGCGTGCTGCGCAACCTGCCCGGCATGGGCTGGCTGCTGCCCTGAGTCTGCGGCACTGGTAGCGCGCTAGTAGCCGATGTTCTCGCCCTTGGAGAGCCGGATCGTGACGAACACCAGCCAGGCGACCGCGATCCCGGCGCCGATGCCGCCGGTGACGATGCCGGCGGTCGCCTTGCCCTTCCCGGTGAGGCGGCCGTTCGAGGCGGCGATGTCCCTGCGTGCAAGCATCCCGAGCACCACGCCGCCGAGGCCGACCAGGCCGAGGCAGCCGCACAGGCCCAGCGCGAGACCGGCGATCCCGGTGACCATGGCCCAGAGCGCCTTCGGGCTGCCCTGCGGCGGACCGGCGTAGGGCCCGTAGCCCGGTGGCCCGTAGCCCGGTGGCCCGTAGCCCGGGGGCGGGGGAGGGGCTCCGCTCATCGGGTGCCTTCCAGTCGGGGGCGACGGACGCCGCACGAGGCTACCGGTCGGTCGTCTCGACCGGGCGGCCGGGAACCCGCGGCGCTGCCCGCTGCTACGGCGTGAGAGGCTGGCGGGCACCACCCGGCCCGCGCGACGTCGCCCGCATGATCACGAGGAAGGTGCCCGCCATGTCCGTCCTCGACGAGATCGTCGACGGCGTCCGTGAGGACCTGGCCGAGCGGGAGGCCGTGGTCTCGATCGGTGAGGTGCGTGAGGCCGCCCGGCACGCTCCGGACGCGGTCGACCCGATGCCGGGCTTCCGCCGGTCCGGTGTCGCGGTGATCGCCGAGGTGAAGCGGGCCAGCCCGAGCAAGGGGTCGCTCGCGACGATCCCGGACCCCGCCGCCCTGGCCGCGGAGTACGCGCGAGGCGGGGCGGCGGCGATCAGCGTGCTGACCGAGCGCCGCAGGTTCGGGGGCAGCCTCGACGACCTGCGCGCGGTGCGCGCCGTCGTCGACGTACCCGTCCTGAGCAAGGACTTCATCGTCAGCTCCTACCAGCTGTGGGAGGCCCGTGCCGCCGGCGCGGACCTGGTGCTGCTGATCGTCGCCGCGCTGGGCCACAACGAGCTGGTCGGGCTGCTCGACCGCGCCGTCTCGATCGGGCTCACCCCGCTCGTGGAGGTGCACGACGAGGACGAGGCCGACCGCGCCGTCGACGCCGGCGCCGGGCTGGTCGGTGTCAACGCCCGCAACCTGAGGACCCTCGAGCTGGACCGGTCGACGTTCGGGCGGGTCCGCCCTCGGCTGCCCGCCAGCGTGGTCACCGTCGCCGAGTCGGGGGTGCGCGGCCCGCACGACGTCATCGAGTACGCCCGCCAGGGCGCCGACGTCGTACTGGTCGGTGAGACGCTGGTCACCGGGGAGAACCCCCGGACGGCCGTCGCGGACCTCGTCGCTGCCGGCGCCCATCCGGCGCTCTCCCGCCGACCCTGACCGAGCCGAGCACGAGGACGCCCGCCATGTCCGCACCCGCAGCATCGAGCCCTCGGGCAGCCGACCCGCTGCCCGACCGGAGCGGTCACTTCGGCCGGTTCGGCGGCAGGTTCGTCCCCGAGGCGCTGATCGCCGCCCACGACGAGCTGGCCGAGGCGTGGCAGGACGCGATGGCGGACCCGGCGTTCACCGGCGAGCTGGACCGGATGCTGCGTGAGTACGCCGGAGTCCCGTCCCTGCTGTACGACGCCACCCGGCTGTCCGAGCGCGCGGGGGCGCGGATCGTGCTCAAGCGCGAGGACCTGAACCACACCGGCGCCCACAAGGTGCGCAACGTCCTGGGCCAGGCGCTGCTGGCCAAGCGCATGGGCAAGCCCCGGGTGATCGCCGAGACGGGCGCCGGCCAGCACGGCGTCGCCACGGCGACCGCGTGTGCCTACCTCGGCCTGGACTGCGTCGTCTACATGGGGGAGGTCGACACCCGGCGACAGTCGCTCAACGTCGCCCGGATGCGGCTGCTCGGCGCCGAGGTGGTCGCGGTCACCAGCGGGTCGCGCACGCTCAAGGACGCGATCAACGAGGCGCTCCGCGACTGGGTGGCCAGCGTCGACGACACCCACTACCTGCTGGGCACCGCGGCCGGGTCGCACCCGTTCCCGGCGATGGTCCGCGAGTTCGTGCGGGGCATCGGCGACGAGGCCCGCGCCCAGTGCCTGGAGCTCACCGGCGCGCTGCCCGACATCGCGACGGCGTGTGTCGGTGGCGGGTCCAACGCCATCGGCCTGTTCGCGGCCTTCCTCGACGACCCGGTCCGG
>JBIOYO010000098.1:0-5388 GCA_044870175.1 Nocardioidaceae bacterium
ACCTCGAGCACGATGCTCCACCACTTCAGGTCCGAGCCGCCACCGGTGACCCTCGTCTTCATCCCCTCCAGCGCCGCCTGCCAGACGTTGGGCTTGACCGGCTTGAAGTCCCCGGCGTTCGTCTCGACGTACTGGACCAGCTCCGACACGGAGGTGGGGTACTCGTGCTTCTCCTTCGCGTCCTTCAGGTGCTTGAGGATCTTCTTGGTCGTCGTCCAGGTGAACGACTGGCCGGCCCATGGCTGGTCCCCGGAGGCTTCGGCGGAGGCCGCCGGCTTCTTCTCCTGCTTCGGCACGGTCGCCGTGCTCGCCGTGCCGCCCCATGTCGCGGCCGCTCCCGAGACACCCTGCTTCCCGAGGTACGCCGCGACCTCCCCGTCGACCTCCTCGGCGAGGTCCTGCGAGGTGCTGCCCAGCGAGGGAGACTCCCGGATGAGCTTCAGCTTGCTCATGAAGGCGAGGAAGGTGTCGAAGTCGGGGGAGCCGGAGAAGACCTGGGCGATGGGGACGTGGTACTTCTGCGCCCAGGTCGTCCACTGCTGGTAGGTCTTGTACTGCTCGGGGCTGAGGGTGACCGTGGTCAGCCCCTTGCCCGGCGTCGCCGTCGGGGTCGGCGTGGGTTGGTCCTGCGGCTGTGAGGGCACCAGCGTCTTGGCCTTCGCCCACACGTTGCCGACCTGGCCGGGGTTGGTGGTCACGGCACCCCAAGCGCCGGAGCCCGTCTGGATGCCCTGCTTGGCGACGGCCTTCGACAGCGACTGCTGGAACTGCTGCTTGGTCTGGTTGGTCTGCTGCGGCTTCGCGGTCGGTTGCTGCGACATCGCTCCCCCTTCGACCCGACCACCGTAGGTCCCGGCCCCGCGGCGCTGACCCGACGCCGGGGCAGCCGAGGGGGACCGGCTCGCTGCCCGAACGGGTCGACGGACACAGAGCACCTCTAACCTCGATGACATGGGGCACGCGCACGGCCACGGGCACGCGGCCGGGCGTGCCGAGGACCGGTCCCGGCTTGTGTGGGTGCTCGGCGTCACGCTCACGGTCCTGGTCGCGGAGGTGGTGGGCGCGTGGCTCAGCGGGTCGCTGGCGCTGCTGGCCGACGCCGGGCACATGCTCACCGACGCGGCCGCGGTCACGGTGGCGCTGCTCGCGTCGTACGTCGCCACCCTGCCGTCGACGGACCGGCGGACATTCGGCTACCACCGCGCGGAGATCCTCGCCGCCCTGCTCAACGCCGTCGCGCTGCTGGTGCTGTGCGGCTACCTGTTCTACGAGGGCACCAGCCGGCTGCGCAGCCCTGTGGACGTCGACGCGGGCCCGATGCTGGCCTTCGCGGCGGCGGGCCTGGTCGCCAACGCGGTCTCGCTCGTGGTGCTGACCAGGCGCCGCGGCCAGTCCCTGAACATGCGAGGGGTCTACCTGGAGGTGCTCTCCGACCTGCTCGGCTCCGTGGCAGTCGTGGCCGCGGCGCTGGTCGTGCTGACGACCGGGCTCGACCGGGCGGACTCCATCGCGTCCATGCTGGTCGCGGTGCTGATCCTGCCCCGGTCGTACTCGCTGATGCGCGAGGCCGTCGACGTCCTCCTCGAAGCCACCCCGGCGGGCCTGGACCTCGACCAGGTCCGCGCCCATCTCCTGGGCGTCCCCGGCGTCGTCTCGGTGCACGACCTCCATGCCTGGACGATCACCAGCGGGCTGCCCTCGCTGTCGGTGCACGTCGTGGTGACCGACGAGGCCCTGGCCGCCCGAGGCGTGGGGGAGCTGCTCGACGACTTCAGTGCGTGCGTCGCCGGCCACTTCGACGTCGACCACGCGACCTTCCAGGTCGAGCCGGTCTCCCACGTCGAGCACGAGAACCTCGGTCCCGCGCACGCCTGAGACGAACGGGGAGACGCGCGTCACACGCCGGACTCGAAGGCCGCGGTTGGCCTATGTCGCGCGGACTGACACAATCGAGGACGTACCCGCCAGTAACTTCCCGGGTTCGCGCAATCCCGGCCCGACGAGAGGACTGCCCCGATGGCAGCAGCCGAAGCATTCGTGTACGACGCGATCCGAACGCCGCGGGGCAGGGGCAAGAAGGACGGCTCCCTCCACGAGGTGAAGCCGGTCGACCTGGTCGTCGGGCTGGTCGACGAGCTCCGCCGGCGCAACCCGTCGCTGGACCCGCACCGGGTCGACGACGTGGTGCTCGGCGTCGTCAGCCCGCTCGGCGACCAGGGCGGCGACATCGCCAAGACCGCCGCCATCGCGGCCGGTCTTGCCGAGACCACCGCGGGCGTCCAGCTGAACCGGTTCTGCGCCTCGGGCCTTGAGGCGGTCAACCAGGCCGCCGCGCGGGTGCGCTCCGGCTGGGAGGACCTGATCCTGGCCGGCGGCGTGGAGTCGATGTCGCGGGTGCCGATGGGCTCCGACGGCGGCGCCTGGGCGATGGACCCGGCCACCGCGCTGAGGACCGGGTTCGTCCCCCAGGGGATCGGGGCCGACCTGATCGCCACGATCGAGGGCTACAGCCGCGAGGACGTCGACGCCTTCGCCGCCGAGTCCCAGGCCAGGGCCGCCAAGGCCCAGGCCAACGGCTACTTCGACCGCTCGGTCATCGGCGTCAAGGACCTCAACGGGCTGACCGTCCTGGACAAGGACGAGCACATCCGTCCCGGCACCACCGTGGAGAGCCTCGCCGGCCTCAAGCCGTCGTTCGCCGACATGGGCGAGCAGGCCGGCTTCGACTTCGTCGCCCTGGAGAAGTACCACTGGCTGGAGGGCATCAACCATGTCCACCACGCCGGCAACTCCTCGGGCATCGTCGACGGGGCCGCGCTGGTGCTGGTCGGCAGCGAGCAGGCCGGGCGCGACCTCGGGCTCACCCCCCGCGCGCGCATCGTGTCCGCGGCGGTCAGCGGGGCGGACCCCACGATCATGCTCACCGCCCCGGCCCCGGCGTCGCGCAAGGCGCTGGCCAAGGCGGGGCTCACCGTCGGCGACATCGACCTGTTCGAGATGAACGAGGCCTTCGCCGCCGTGGCCATGCGGTTCATGCGCGACCTCGCCCTCGACCCCGAGGTGGTCAACGTCAACGGCGGCGCCATCGCCATGGGCCACCCGCTGGGCGCCACCGGAGCGATGATCCTCGGCACGCTCGTCGACGAGCTCGAGCGGCGCGACCTGCGCCGCGGCCTTGCCACGCTGTGCGTCGGCGGCGGCATGGGCATCGCCACCATCGTCGAGCGCGTCTGAGCACGGACGTAAGAGACCCCGAGAGACCCGAGGACTGAAGCCACCGATGACCGACACCACCGCTCTCGCCGTCCGGTACGACAAGGACTCCGACGGCATCGTCACCCTGACGCTGGACGACCCGAACGCCCGTGCCAACACCATGAACGCGAGGTTCGCCGCAGACCTGGCCGAGACGCTGGCCCGGCTCGAGCGCGACATCGCCGCAGGCGGCGTCGCCGGGGTCGTCGTCGCCAGCGCGAAGTCCACCTTCTTCGCCGGCGCCGACCTCAAGGAGCTCATCGCGATCGGCCCCGACCAGGCCCAGCAGGTCTTCGAGACGTCCATGGGCATGAAGCGGCTGCTGCGCAGGCTGGAGACCTGCGGCGTCCCGGTCGTCGCGGCCGTCAACGGTGCTGCCCTCGGCGGCGGCCTGGAGATCGCGCTGGCGTGTCACCGCAGGGTCGCGCTGGACTCCCCCGCCGTACAGCTGGGCTTCCCCGAGGTCACCCTCGGGCTGCTCCCCGGCGCGGGCGGCGTGGTGAGGAGCGTCCGGATGCTCGGCGTCCTGTCCGCCCTGCTCGACGTACTGGTCGAGGGCAACCGCTACCGGCCGGCCCAGGCGCTGGAGAAGGGACTCGTGGACCAGCTGGTCGCGACCCCCGACGAGCTGGTCCCGGCCGCGCGGCAGTGGGTCCTGCAGCACCGCGACGATCCCGACGCAGCCCTGCAGCCGTGGGACCGCAAGGGCTACAAGATGCCGGGCGGCACGCCGTCGCACCCGGCGCTGGCCGGGATGCTCCCCGCCGTCCCGGCGATGCTGCGCAAGCAGACCAAGGGCGTTCCCTACCCCGCGCCGAGGGCTATCGTGTCCGCCGCCGTCGAGGGGGCGCAGGTCGACTTCGAGACCGCCCAGCGCATCGAGGCGCGGTACTTCGCCAGCCTCGCCACGGGCCGTGTCGCCAAGGCGATGATCCAGGCGTTCTTCTTCGACATGCAGGCGCTGAACGCCGGCTCCCTGCGCCCGAAGGGGCCCGAGAAGGTCACCGCGCAGCGCCTCGCCGTCCTCGGCGCCGGCATGATGGGCGCCGGCATCGCCTACACCGCCGCCAAGGCGGGCCTCGACGTGGTGCTCAAGGACGTGTCGCTGGAGGCCGCCGAGAAGGGCAAGGCCTACTCGGAGAAGCTGGTCGGCAAGGCCGTGTCGCGCGGCCGCATGACCGAGGAGGCAGCCGCCGCGCTGCTCGCCCGGATCACCCCCACCGACAACGCCGAGGACCTCAAGGGCTGCGACTCGGTGATCGAGGCCGTCTTCGAGGACCCGTCGCTCAAGCGCAAGGTCTTCGGAGAGGTGCAGCACGTCGTCAACCCCGACGCGCTGCTCGGCTCCAACACCTCGACGCTGCCGATCACGCAGCTCGCCGAGGGGGTCGACCGCCCCGAGGACTTCATCGGCATCCACTTCTTCAGCCCCGTCGACAAGATGCAGATCGTCGAGATCATCAAGGGCGCGAAGACCACCGACGAGACGCTCGCCCGCACGATCGACCTGGTCCTGCAGATCAAGAAGATCCCGATCGTCGTCAACGACAGCCGCGGCTTCTACACCAGCCGCGTGATCGGCCTGATGGTCAACGAGGGCCAGGCGATGCTCGGCGAGGGCGTCGCCCCCATGAGCATCGAGCGGGCCAGCACCATGGCCGGCTACCCGGTAGGCGTGCTCCAGCTCTCCGACGAGCTCAACCTCGAGCTGATGGCGAAGATCGAGAAGGCCACCCGGGAGGGCATGAGGGCCGAGGGCAAGGAGTACGTCGCCCACCCCGGCACCACCACCCTCTACGCCATGCTCGACGCCGGCCGGCCCGGACGTGCTCGCCGAGCCGGCTTCTACACCTACGACGAGGACGGCACCCGCGGCGGGCTCTGGACCGGCCTGGCGGACCTGTTCCCCGTGGCGGAGCAGCAGATCCCGCTGCGCGACATCCAGGAGCGGATGATGTTCGCCGAGGCGCTGGAGACCGCCCGCTGCTTCGAGGAGGGCGTCATCGAGTCGTCGGCCGCGGCCAACATCGGCTCGATCATGGCCATCGGCTTCCCGGCCATCACCGGCGGGGCGGTCACCTTCATGACCAACTACGAGGGTGGCCTGGCCGGCTTCGTGGACCGGGCCCGCGA
>JBIOYO010000099.1:0-3142 GCA_044870175.1 Nocardioidaceae bacterium
CCGGCTCGGGACAGCTTGGTGACCTTGGCGGTGGCGTAGCGCAGGCTCGGGCCGATCTCGTCGACGTCGATCTCGAAGACCGTGCGCTTCTCACCCTCGCGGGTCTCGTAGCTGCGGGCCTTGAGCCGGCCGGTCACGACGACCCGCATGCCCCGCTGCAGCGACTCAGCGGCGTTCTCCGCCGCCTGCCGCCACACCGAGCAGTTCAAGAACAGCGCCTCGCCGTCCTTCCACTCGTTGGTCTGCCGGTCGAAGGTACGCGGCGTGGACGCCACGGTGAAGTTCGCGACGGCCGCCCCGGACGGGGTGAACCGGAGCTCGGGGTCGGCGGTCAGGTTGCCGACGACGGTGATCGAGGTCTCGCCTGCCATGTCAGGACTCCTGGGGTGTGCGTGCTGCGATCTGCGCGGCGTGGAATGGTGGGTCGACGGTAGCCGGGGCCGGCGACACTCGTCAGGTGACGTGCGGCATTCGGCCGGACCTGTGGACGGCGCGGTCAGCGCGCGCCGGGACGGATCACCTTGGTCCGCAGCACCGACTCGTTCAGGGTGAGCTGACGGTCGAGCTCCTTGACCGTGGCCGGCTCGGCCTTCAGCTCCACGACGGCATAGATGCCCTCAGTGAACTTGTCGATCTCGTACGCCAGGCGGCGCTTGCCCCACACGTCGACGTTCTCCACGCTCCCGCCGTCCTGGCGGACGACGTTGAGGTAGGTGTCGAGAGACGGGGCGACGGTGCGGTCATCGAGGTTGGGCTCGAAGATCACCATGACTTCGTAGGCGCGCACAGCGGTCTCCACCTCCTTCGGACTCAAGGCGGCCACGGACGGTCCGTGGCAGGAGGGCTGCTGCGGTAGCCACGGACCGGGAGGCACCCTGGACGTGGCTGGCAGGTCGCCGGCACCGAGGGGCGCGGCGAACGGCTCAGGCTACCAGCCCGCCTCGCCGTACCGGAAACCGAAGGAGGGTCGCGCCGCTGTGTGGGCGTGTGGTCCAGCGGGTCGGGGCCTCGCCCAAGGGCACGCCAGGTGCGATCGTCGCCGACCGCAGCTGGGACGACTACTCCATCGGCCGCGACACCGTCATGGCGCACCTGGGTGCGCTGGACCAGGTCTACAACGGTGTGGTCGCCGCCAACCGCACGGCGATCGAGGAGCTGGACAAGCTCGACCTGGTCACCCAGGACCTGCTGATCGGGCAGACCGGGGAGCTGGAGAAGTTCCAGTGGTTCGTCCGGGCGCACCTGGAGAACGCCGGTGGTGAGCTGTCCACGGCCGGCGAGACCACCGAGCAGGGCGCCGCCGCCAAGGCCGACGGCTGACCCTGCTGCGATGGCCGGGCATCACGCGTCCCGGCGCCGCACCGCGAGGTAGGCCAGCGCGAGGAGGGCCAGGGTCTCGGCCATGAAGGCGGCGTACCCGGTCCAGGCGCCGAGCGCGTCGGGGTTGAACGACACCGGCGTCGCGATGGTGCTGCCGGCGTTGCCGGGCATCAGGTTGGCGACCCACTCGCCCCAGGTGCCGGGAAGCAGGTAGGCCATGTTGCCCACCACGAACACCAGGCCGAGCACCACCGAGACCGCGGCGGCGGTGTGCCGCAGCAGGAAGCCGGCGGCGACCGCGAACAGGCCGAGGCCGGCCAGGTAGAGCCCGCTGCCGTACATCGCCCGCACCGCGTCGCCCTCGAAGGGCACGCCGACGCCCTCGCGCTCCAAGAACCAGTTCCCGCCGAGGTAGCCGGCGAGCGCCGTGGCGGTGCCGACCACGAACAGCAACCCCGCCACGAGCAGCGACTTGGCCACCAGCACCCGGCCCCGCGACGGCACCGCGGCGAACGTCGTGCGGACCATCCCGGTGCTGTACTCGGCCGTGACCGCCATCGTCCCCAGCACGACCGCCGTGAGCTGGGCGATCATCATCCCCCAGGTGACGAACGAGCCGGGTGACTCATCCGCGGCGTCGCTGGCCAGCCACTCCGCGTTGAGCGCGCAGATCAGCACCGTGAGCCCGGCGCCGACCACGAACAGCGACACCAGGGTCCACGTGGTGGAGCGGACCGAGATGAGCTTCTGCCACTCCGCACGGAGGGTGGCTCCGAAGCCTGGTACGGCGGGCGCCCGGTCGGTGTCGGCGCGACGCGGGACGGCGGGAAGGGTCTGGGTGGTCATGCTGCGGCTCCTTCGAGGTGAGCGGCCGGGGCGGGCCTCGTGGTGTGGCCGGCCTGGCCGGCCTGGCCGGCCTGGCCGGCGTGGTACTCCACGGCGTCGGCGGTGAGGGTCATGAACGCGTCCTCCAGGGAGGACGACACGAGGGTGAGCTCGTGCAGGACGAGGCCGTGGCGTCCGGCCAGCTCGCCGACCCGAGCGGCCTCGATCCCGCGCACCTGCAGCTCCTCGGCGTCCCGGGTCACGTCGACGCCCGGGGCCGCGACGACCGCCGCGACCTCGTCGAGACGGGGCGCGCGCACCCGCACGTACGACGAGGCGTGCCGGCTCATGAACGCGGGCATCGAGCAGTCGGCCAGGATGCGGCCGCGCCCGATCACGATCAGGTGGTCGGCCATCAGTGCCATCTCCGACATCAGGTGGCTGGAGACGAACACCGTCCGGCCCTCGTCGGCCAGCTGCCGCGCGAGACCGCGGACCCAGCGGATGCCTTCGGGGTCCAGGCCGTTGACCGGCTCGTCGAGCACGACGACGGACGGGTCACCGAGAAGCGCGGCGGCGATGCCGAGCCGCTGGCCCATGCCCAGGGAGAACCGGCCGGCCCGCTGAGCGGCCACCGAGCTCAGCCCCACCTGGTCCAGGACCTCGCCGACCCGGGCGGCCGCGATGCCGTTGCTGGTCGCCATCCAGCGCAGGTGGTCACGCGCGGACCGGCCCGGGTGCACGGCGTGCGCGTCCAGCAGCGCGCCGATCTCGCGCAGCGGCGCGGGCACCGCGGCGTACCGGTGGCCGTTGACGGTGACGGAGCCGGACGTGGGGCGGTCCAGGCCGAGGATCATCCGCATCGTGGTGGACTTGCCGGCGCCGTTGGGGCCGAGGAAGCCGGTGACCCGGCCGGGCTCGACGGAGAAGTCGATGCCGTCGACCGCGGTCACGTCGCCGAACCGCTTGGTCAGGCCGCGCGCGTGGATCCCGGGCG
>JBIOYO010000100.1:0-2168 GCA_044870175.1 Nocardioidaceae bacterium
CCGAGGCCGCCGACGAGGATCGGCGGGTGCGGACGCTGCACGGGCTTGGGCAGCGCGGGTGAGCCGTGCAGCGAGTAGTGCTCGCCGTCGTGGTCGAAGGTCTGCCCGGCCGGCGTGCGCCACAGCCCGGTGACGATGGCGAGCTGCTCGTCGAGCCGGTCGAACCGCTCGCCGGTCGCCGGGAACGGGATGCCGTACGCCGTGTGCTCCGCGCCGAACCAGCCGGCGCCGAGGCCCAGCTCGACCCGGCCCCCGCTCATCTGGTCCACACCGGCCACCGTGATCGCCAGCGGGCCGGGCAGCCGGAACGTCGCCGACGACATCATCGTCCCGAGCCGGATCGTGCTCGTGTCCCGGGCGAGGCCGGCCAGCGTCGTCCAGGCGTCGGTCGGCCCGGGGAGCCCCGCGGTGCCGAAGGCCAGGAAGTGGTCGGAGCGGAAGAACGCCCCGAAGCCGAGCTCCTCGGCGGTCAGCGCGACGGCGAGCAGGTCGTCGTACGTCGCGCCCTGCTGGGGCTCGGTGAACACGCGCAGCTCCATGCCGACCACCCTGGCACAGCCCTGTCAGTGAGGGTCGCGGTCCCACCAGACCAGGTCGTAGCCGTCGTGGGTCTCGCGGCGGGTCTCCCGCCACTGCGCGCGGTCGAACTCCGGATAGCGCGCGTCGCCGGCCGGGGACAGGTGCACCTCGGTGAGAATCTGGGCGTCGGCGAGGGGGACCGCCTGGGCGTAGACCTGCGCCCCGCCGATGACCATCACGTCGCCGTCGAACCCTTGCGCGAGGTCGATGGCCGCCTCGAGCCCGGGTGCGGTGAAGACGCCCTCGTGCGCCCAGTCCGGTGACCGGGTCACCACGACGTTGGTGCGGTAGGGCAGCGGGTGCCCGATCGCCTCGAAGGTCCGCCGGCCCATGACCACCGTGTGGCCCCGGGTCACCGCGCGGAAGTGTGCGAGGTCGCCCGGCAGGTGCCACGGGACGTCGCCGTCCATCCCGATCACGCCGTTGTCGGCGACGGCCGCCACCAGCACCACCCGCTTGGGCCGCCGGTCGTCCGCGCCACGCGTCATCGAGGGGTCATACCGGTCATACCGCGATGGGCGCCTTGATCCCGGGGTGCGGGTCGTAGTCCTTGACCTCGATGTGCTCCAGCTCGTACGCGTCGAGGTCGCGCACGGTCGGGTCCAGCCACAGGGTGGGCAGCGGCCGGGGCTGGCGCTGCAGCTGCAGCCTGGCCTGGTCGAGGTGGGTGAGGTACAGGTGGGCGTCGCCGAGGGTGTGCACCAGCTCGCCGGCCTGGAGCCCGGTGACCTGGGCGACCATGTGGGTGAGCAGGGCGTACGACGCGATGTTGAACGGGACGCCGAGGAAGACGTCGGCGGACCGCTGGTAGAGCTGACAGCTGAGCCGGCCCGCGCCGCCGGCCACGCCCGGGGCCACGTAGAACTGGAACAGCAGGTGGCACGGCGCCAGCGCCATCCGCGGGATCTCGGCCACGTTCCACGCGGAGACCACGTGGCGACGGCTGTCGGGGTCGCGGCGCAACGACTCAACCACGGCCGCAACCTGGTCGACCTGGCCCCCGCCGGGGGTGGGCCAGGAGCGCCACTGCGCGCCGTACACCGGTCCGAGGTCGCCGTCGGCGTCGGCCCACTCGTCCCAGATGGTCACGCCCCGGTCGTGCAACCAGGCCACGTTGGTGTCGCCGCGGAGGAACCAGAGCAGCTCTGCGAACACCGAACGGGTGTGGATGCGCTTGGTGGTGACCAGGGGGAAGCCGGCCTCGAGGTCGAACCGCATCTGGTGCCCGAAGACGCTCAACGTCCCGGTGCCGGTGCGGTCGGACTTCTCCACGCCCTCGGTCAGCACCCGCCGGACGAGGTCGAGGTACTGCCGCACCGGCACAAGGTAGCACCGCCTTCTGACCGGGCCGGCCGGCGCCGCGCCCGCCCCGGCCGGCCGGAGCGCCGCCACGGGAGGCGACACCGTTCCCACCCGATGCCAGAAACGACCCCCATAGTGGACTCGTTCGCTAGACTTAGACCATGCCCGTCGAGACCCTTCCCCTTCCTGACCTCGACGACGCCACCGTGGTTGTCCCCGCTCCGGCCTCCGGCGCGGGCAACTGGGCCGGTGCGCCCAGCGCAGTCCTGCACGACGGCGTCTACTAC
>JBIOYO010000101.1:0-3081 GCA_044870175.1 Nocardioidaceae bacterium
AAGATGCCTGGGAGCAGACAGTAAAGAAGTATGATATTCGGTTTGATGTAGACGCAGCAAAGGCTCCCTTCTTCATTAATGCAAGCGCTGCACTCAGTCTTGGTCCCGACGTGCCGGCGCATCGTTCTACCGCGGCGAGGCGGGTTCGGACTCACACCAGCGGCATCGTCGGGGCCCCCGCGCCGACAGCGGCTACCAGATCAGCACGTACTGTCGGTGCAAAGGCAAGGCCGGCGCCCCGCGGTCGTCGATTCCAGAACTCCTGACATGAGGCCAAGGATCATGCAGGGTTCGGGAAGCCCTTGACGGTGTAGACCAGCTTGAGCTGGGTGCCGGGGTAGAGGGTTTCGGTGGTGGTGAGTGCGGCGGCGAGTGCGGCCAGGGCGCGGCTGCGCCGGGGCGCGGAGGCGGGGTCGAGCCGCACGTGCAGCCGGTCGCTGGCGATCTGGATGTCGCCGGAGAGGGTGAACGCTTCGCGCAGCAGGGCGCGGGCCTCGTCGTCGGCGCGGGCGTAGTGCGGGCGAAGCAGCCGTGCCAGCACGGACTCGGCGTTGTATGCGGAGATGCGGACCGCGTGGGTGAGGAGCTTGCGTTCCTCGTCGAGCAACCGGGCGTCCGGGTCGACGTGGGCGAGCGGGACCCGGGCCGGGGTGGCAGCGGCGGCGACCTGGGCGGCGGCGAGCGCGGCCCGAGCGGCCTGGACCGCGTCGGCGACGGCCGGGTCGACGGTGGCCGAGCCGCCGTCGCGTGCGGTGCGGCCGGCCTGGTCGACGGCGGCGGCGAGTGCCGCCTCGGTGCGCGCGAGCGCGGTCCGCGCCTGCGACACCTTCTTGCGGGCGGTGTTCTTCGCCGGGTTGGGCACCGACCGGCCCGGGTCGTCGTCGACCGCGGCGTAGCCGTCCAGGGCGTCGAGGGCGAAGTGCGCCCGCCCGTACTTGAAGTAGTTCTCCTGCCGCCACCGGTTGCCCATCCGGTAGGCGACCTCGGCCGCGGGCAGGTCGGTCCGGGTGGTCAGGATCGGGGTCTGGTGGCCATCGGCGGATCGGCGGGTGACCTGGCGCATGGTGACGGTTTTGCGGCCGTCCTTGCGGCCCCGGGGCAGCCGCAGCCGGACGTTGCGGTCGGCCAGCAGGTAGCCGTGCTCGACGCCGTCGTCGCCGGTGTGGGTGACCGGGCCGAACGCCGTGGCCGGCTCGCGGCGGAACCGGCCCTTGCGGTAGGTGAGCAGGTCGAACCCGGTGGCGACCAGCTCGGCGAACAGGGCCGGGGAGTATCCACCTCGGTCGAACACGATGGTGACCCGCCGGTCGGGTCCGACCAGGGCACGCAGCTGCGGCGCCAACCGGCGCAGCTCGGCGACCAGCGACGCGGCCGGTGGGGCGGTGACCACGAACACCGGGTCGCCGTCGGCGTCGGCGACCCAGGTCTCGGTCATCGCCGGGGCGGCGATCCGCATCCTGGCCACATGCGCCTTGGGCAGTCGACGGGTCCCGGTGTAGACCCGCACGTGCCCGTCGACGTAGAGGAAACCGAGCGCCTCCGGGCGGGTCGCGGCGTGCCGACCGGCGAGCGCGGCGAGCAGCTCGACGCCGCGCCGGTAACCGGCCAGCTCGGCCAGCTTGCGGCGGATCGTCTTCACCTCCGGGCCCCGGTCCAGCCCGAGCAGTCGACCCAGGTCGGCGGGCCGGATCCGGCTGGCGCCCTCGGCTCGTGGTTCGCCGACCAGGGCGAGGAACACCAGCATCAGCAGGGTGGCACGCAGCCCGTAGAAGCCGTTGCGCAGCCTGCCGTAGACCCCTTCCGCCGCCTCCAGCAGCCCGGTCGCGGCCAGCCCGGGCAGCGCCAACAGCAGCCCGGCCAGCGGCAGGTGCGCCCCCTCGGTAAACACCGGTGCCGCCTCGGCGAGCAGCCCGGTGCGGGCCAGCGCGCGCTCCCCGGTGCGCGGCACCGGCGCGGGCAGCACCGGCAGACCCCCGGCCGTCGGGTCCGCGTCCGCGACGGTCTCGTCAGCGACCTCGGCCCGGACCTCGGCCCGGACCTCGGCCCGGATGTCGGCCTGGACGTCGGCCTGGACGTCCGCGACGGCGGTCTCGGTCTCTGTCTCGGCGGCCGTATCGGTGTTCCCCGCGGGCGGCGCCGCGCCCCGGCCCAGTGCCCGGCGCACCGTTGTGGTGCTCACTCCGGTCGCCGTGGCGATCCGCTGCAGCGTCGCCCCGTCGGCGTCCATCTCGGCGATCCGCGCGACCAGCTCGGAGGTCAGCTTGCGCGGCCCCTTCGGGCCCCGCTTGGTCGCCAGCAGCCCGCACAGCCCCTCGGCTTCATAGGCCCGCTGCCAACGCCAGACCGTCGCAGCGTCCACCCCGAACGCCGCGGCCACCTCGACCTGGCGGGCCACCCTGGTGGCCACCAGCTGCACCGCAGCGACCTTGCGGGCCACCTCGTCGCCCGGCGCCCAGGCGAACGTCGCCTGCCCGAAGACGAACACCACCCCGCCCGCCTCGCCCTCCACCAGCCCGGCGGCGGTGCCGACCTCGACCGCGCCGGCCGGCAGCATCGGCAACGGAGGCTGCGCGCTCACCCGTGCCATCCCGCCGACCTCCCACCCCCCCAGAGGGGATCAGAACCTTGCAAGAAGTATGGCAACCCAGGCACGAGCAGAGTCGCAACGACACACCGCAAAGCCCCGCAATACAAGGGAAGTTCGACTGCTACCCGAGGCTCATGTCAGGAGTTCTGGATTCCCGAAGTATTCGGTCAGATCGCTGCCTGCTGCCTGCCGTGGCTTGTCGAGCAAAACCGCGGGGAATTGAAGGGGGCGGGCGTTCGTGCAGGTCCCTAGTGCGCACGCCGTGGCAAACCTCCATCGGGCGATACGCAGGGTCAAGGGGTCGCAGGTTCAAATCCTGTCAGCCCGACACAACTGCGAGCGGCGGGATACCATCTCTCACCTGTGGAAACATGACGTCCGTGGTCACACGGCTGGTCACAATCGGTGTGACCGTGGCGGCTGCTACTCCGCCACGGCCTGCCTGGTGACCTGACCGAGCGCTGCGGCAGTCGTGACGCCTCGCGTCACCCCTC
>JBIOYO010000102.1:0-5674 GCA_044870175.1 Nocardioidaceae bacterium
TACGCCAGGTCACCGTCGTTGAGCAGCACGAGGTCCGGCCGGCGGTGCCCGACCAGGGCGTCGACCGTCGTGCGCTCGCCCCGGACGTCGGTCTCGACCACGTCGCGGCGGACCAGCCGGCCGTCGCTGTCGTCGTACAGGCCGATGGCGATGCGGTGCCGCCGCAGGGTGGGGAAGCCGGGGCTGGCGCTCTGCCGTACCACGAAGGAGGAGAAGCGGCCCTCACCGGACTGGTCAACGGCGACGTCCGGCTCGACGTCCAGCTCGGCCTCCAGGGTGTTCACGCCGCTGGTCTGCAGCCACTCCTCAGCCCACGCGAGCAGCTGCCGGCCACTGGCCTCCTCCAGCGCGGCCAGCAGGTCGGTGAACTCGCTGTTGGCGAACTCGTGCTTGCGGAAGTACGCGCACAGCCCCGCCAGGAACGCCTCCTCGCCGACCCACGCGACCAGCTGCTTCAGCGTGGACGCGCCCTTGGCGTAGGTGATCCCGTCGAAGTTGACCTCCACCGCCTCCAGGTCGTGGTTGTCGGCCGCGACCGGGTGCGTGGAGGGAAGCTGGTCCTGCCGGTACGCCCAGTTCTTGCGGCTGTTGGTGAAGCCGGTCCAGGCCTCCGTGTAGCGGGTGGCCCGGGCGGCGGCGTGGTAGGAGGCCCACTCGGCGAACGACTCGTTGAGCCACAGGTCGTCCCACCAGCGCATGGTGACCAGGTCGCCGAACCACATGTGCGCCATCTCGTGCAGCACGGTGTTCGCACGCTGCTCGTAGAACGCCCGGGTCTGCCGCGACCGTGGCAGCAGCTCGTCGCGGAACGTGACGCAGCCGGCGTTCTCCATCGCGCCCATGTTGTACTCGGGCACGAACGCCTGGTCGTACTTGCCGAAGGGGTACGGGTAGTCGAAGGCGTCCTCGAAGAAGGCGAACCCCTGCCGGGTCACCTCCAGCAGCTCCTCGACGTCGAGGTGGGGACGCATCGACTGGCGGCAGTAGAGCCCCAGCGGGATCCGGGAGTGCCTGCCCTGGTAGACGTCGTGGACGCCGCTGTACTCGCCGGCCACCAGCGCCGTGACGTAGGTCGACATCGGCTGCGTCGTGGGGAAGCGCCAGACGGCCGTGCCCTGGCGGCCGGCCAGCGGCTCCGGCTCCGGGGCCGGCGCGTTGGAGAGCACCGTCCAGGCGTCCGGTGCCGTCACGACGAAGGAGAACACGGCCTTGAGGTCCGGCTGCTCGAAGGTGGTGAACACCCGGCGCGCGTCGGGCACCTCGAACTGGCTGTAGAGGTACACCCGGTCGTCGACGGGGTCGACGAAGCGGTGCAGCCCTTCGCCGGTGTTGCTGTACGGCAGCTCGGCGCTGACGACGAGCTCGTTGTGCTCGGCGAGCCCGTCCAGCCGGATCCGCGCGTCACGGTAGACCTCGAGCTCGTCGAGCGGCTCGCCGTTCAGGGTCACGCTCGTGACGGTGGCGCCCACCAGGTCGGCGAACGTCGAGGCGCCCGGCTCCCGGCAGTCGAACCTGACCACGGTCGTGCTGGTGAAGTACTTGTCCGAGACGGCGAGGTCCACGGCGACCTCGTAGGATTCGACCGCGAGGATTCGCGCGCGCCCACGCGCCTCCTCACGGGTCAGGTTGGCACCGGGCATGACGCATGCTTACACCTCCGCCGGGAATGTCCCAACGGAGCCGCTGAAGTCGGTTGGACCAGTGAGGAGCCCGATGCCGGAGCCGACGAGGACCCCAATGGAGACACCAGGGGAGACACCAGTGGACTTCTGGTTCGACCCCCGCTGCCCCTGGGCGTGGATCACCTCCCGATGGGTCCTGGAGGTCGAGAAGGTGCGGCCGGTCCACGCGCGGTTCCACGTGATGAGCCTGGCGGTCCTCAACGAGGGCAGGACCGACCTGCCGGAGCGGTACCGCCAGGGGCTCGCCGACAGCTGGGGTCCCGTCCGCGTGTGCGCCGCAGCGGCCGGGGTGGCCGGTGAGGAGGTGCTGCGTGACCTGTACACCGGGATCGGCACCCGGGTGCACGTGCGCCGCCGAGAGCTGGACCGCAGGGTCCTCGAGGAGGCCCTCCAGGACGCCGGCCTGTCCCCGTCACTCGTGGCCGCCATGGACTCCACCGACCACGACGAGGCGGTCCGCAGGTCGCACGACGCCGGGATCGGACTGGTCGGCACCGACGTGGGCACGCCGGTCATCTCCGTCGGCGACACGGCGTTCTTCGGTCCCGTCGTGACGCCGGCCCCCAGGGGTGAGGCCGCGGGCCTGCTCTGGGACGGGACGCTGCTGGTCGCCCGCACACCGGGCTTCTTCGAGCTCAAGCGGACGCGGACGGCGCGGCCGGACTTCGGGTGAGCCGGGACGGACCGGCCCGCGTATCCTCACGACTCATGGCGGACCGTCCGACCCCCCTCGAGCGACTGCTCTCCTCGCAGCGCGCCGCCGTCGGCATCCTCACCGAGCGGCTCGAGGCGCTGGCCACCACGATCTCGCGCACCGGGGTGAGCTCGCCGGAGGAGGCGCTGCGGCAGGTCGCCGCCGTCGTCCGCGCCGCCGGCGACCTTGCCGCCTCGACGGCGCGCCCGATGGAGATGTTCCTGGACACCCAGCGCCAGCTGGCCACCACCATGCGCTCGTACGCCGAGCTGCAGCGCCAGCTGGCCGACGTCCTCGCCGTCCTCGCCGACAACCAGGCCGCGGTGGTGGACGCGCTGGAAGGGCTGGCGAACCCGGTCCTGGGACTGGCCGAGTCGCTGCGCGCCAAGCCGCAGACCACGAGCGAGTCGTCGTGACAACCCGTGTGCTGTCGGCCGTCGCGTGGCCGTACGCCAACGGCCCGCGTCACATCGGGCACGTCGCGGGCTTCGGGGTGCCCGCCGACGTGTTCAGCAGGTACATGCGGATGGCCGGTCACGACGTCTTGATGGTGTCCGGCACCGACGAGCACGGCACGCCGATCCTGGTCGCCGCCGACGCCGAAGGGGTGAGCCCCCAGGAGCTGGCCGACCGCAACAACCGGGTGATCGTGGAGGACCTCACGGCGCTCGGCCTGTCGTACGACCTGTTCACCCGCACCACGACCCGCAACCACCACGCCGTGGTGCAGGAGATGTTCACCACGGTGCACCGCAACGGCTACATGGTGGAGCAGACCACCCTGTCGGCGATCAGCCCCTCCACGGGTCGTACCCTGCCCGACCGCTATATCGAGGGCGTCTGCCCGATCTGCGGGTACGACGGCGCCCGCGGCGACCAGTGCGACAACTGCGGCAACCAGCTCGACCCGACCGAGCTGATCTCGCCCCGGTCGAGGATCAGCGGCGAGACCCCTCGGTTCGTCGAGACCCAGCACTTCTTCCTCGACCTGCCGGCCCTGGCCGACGCGCTCAAGGCTTGGCTCGACGAGCGGGAGGCCAGCGGCACCTGGCGGCCCAACGTGATCCGGTTCAGCCAGAACATCCTCGCCGACGTCCGCCCCCGCGCAATGACCCGCGACATCGACTGGGGCATCCCGGTCCCCCTCGACGGCTGGCGGGACCAGCCGACGAAGCGGCTCTACGTGTGGTTCGACGCGGTGATCGGCTACCTCTCGGCGTCGATCGAGTGGGCCCGGCGCAGCGGCGACCCCGAACGCTGGCGGGACTGGTGGGACGACCCCGAGGCCCGGTCGTGCTACTTCATGGGCAAGGACAACATCACCTTCCACTCCCAGATCTGGCCCGCCGAGCTGCTCGCGTACGACGGGCGCGGTGACCGCGGCGGCGAGCCGGGCGCCTACGGCACCCTGAACCTGCCGACCGAGGTGGTCAGCTCGGAGTTCCTCACCATGGAGGGCCGGAAGTTCTCCTCCTCCAAGAAGGTCGTCATCTACGTCCACGACGTGCTGTCGCGCTACCAGCCCGACGCGCTTCGCTACTTCCTGTGTGCCGCCGGCCCGGAGAGCCAGGACGCGGACTTCACCTGGGCGGAGTTCGTCCGCCGGACCAACGACGAGCTGGTCGCGGGCTGGGGCAATCTGGTCAACCGCGCGGGGTCGATGATCGCGGCGAGCTTCGCCGAGATCCCGCCAGCCGGGCCGCTGACGCCGGCCGACACCGGGCTGCTGGACGCGGTCGAGGCGGCGTTCGGCACCGTCGGCGGCCTCGTCGAGCGGCACCGGCAGAAGCAGGCCGTCGGGGAGGCGATGCGAGCGGTGGCCGAGGTGAACCGGTACGTCTCCGAGCAGGCCCCCTGGAAGCTTGCCAAGGACCCGGCCGACCGGGAGCGGCTGGGCACGATCCTGCACGTCACCGCGCAGGCGGTCTCCGACTGCAACCTGATCCTCTCGCCGTTCCTGCCGCACTCGGCCAACGCCGTGGATCGGGTGCTCGGCGGAGCCGGGGACGTCGCGCCGCTGCCCCGGATCGAGGAGGTCGACGACCTCGACGGCGGACCCGGCTACCCGGTCATCACCGGTGACTACGCACGCGTGCCGCAGTGGGGCCGGCGCCTTGTGGTGGTCGGGACGCCCGTGGTGAAGCCTCGGCCGGTGTTCGCCAAGCTCGACCCGGACGTGGTCACCGAGGAGCTGGCCCGGCTGGGCGGCTGACTGCCCGCACGGGCGTCGATGGTGCCTGATCGGCTGTCTGCCCGACCCTGACCGCGGCCTCGGCTCCCAGGGGATGGTCGTGGCACCACAACTGGGAGGTGTCATGGCACGCGCATTCATCCTCAGCCACGGCGAGCGGAACCAGGAGGACTGGGATACCTTCGTGCCCGACGGGTCGACCATCTCCTTCTACTCCGACTACGACGAGGCGACCCAGCGGTCGATCGGCCTCGCGGCGCTGAGCGCCGGCGACATCGAGCCGTTCGACACCTACGACGGCGGCCAGCTGATCCCGAACTACGTCCTGTCGGCGTTCGAGGACTCCGCCCTGGCCGAGCACATGACCACCGAGTCGTCGGCGACCGGCGCCAAGCCCTACTACGTGGGCATCGACCTCCCCGACCCCGTGCAGCTGTGCTCCGACCCCGAGGAGTGCCAGAAGACCTACCCCCAGCACGCGGACAGCTGCGAGGGGGTCTTCGGGAAGGTGGCCGAGGAGGAGATCCTGTCGGTCTCCTGCCGGGTGCTCTCCAGTGACGACGACCCGGGGGCGACGGACGTCATGGAGGGCAGCACCGAGTTCATGGACGAGCTCCGCGAGGAGGCCGACCGCATCCAGGCGTGGCTGGTCAGCGACCCGGAGGCCGCCATCGCCTACTGGGAGTCCCTCACCGACGCCACCAAGGTGCAGCTGACCGGGGTCAACGTCGAGCTGGAGGAGGACGTCGCCGCCTACTACGACGCCGGCGGCGAGTCCACCCCGAGGGCGGTGCTCCAGGCGCGGCAGTACCTCGCCGACGCGGGCGAGGGCTCCTTCTACGACTGGGTCGCCGGCCTGGACGACAAGCAGAAGGCGTTCATTCTCGGCGAGGACGACCTGAAGGCCGCCTTCGAGCGGGAGCAGGCCCGGCGCAACAAGTCGATCACCTGGGACGAGGTGGACTGGGGGTTCGTGCAGAACCTCAACGAGCGGCTGCTCAAGGACACCGAGAAGGGCGAGTCGCTGCCGTACTGGCAGGCCGGCGCGGGCCTCCTGCTCGGCACCGAGCAGCCCCCGACGTACCGGCGGCTCTTCGAGCAGCTGCG
>JBIOYO010000103.1:0-4104 GCA_044870175.1 Nocardioidaceae bacterium
GCCCGGCTCGGCTGGCGCGACATCGTGCAGATCGACAAGGGCCCGCTGCCCAACCCGGGCGGCTCCACCGGGCACGCGTCGAACTTCATCTTCCTCGTGGACCACTCCCGGGAGATCGCCGACCTGACCCTGGACTCGGTGGAGCAGTACCAGGAGATGGGCGTCTTCACGCAGTCGGGCGGGTTCGAGATCGCCCGCACCGAGGAGCGCATGGAGGAGCTGCGCCGCCGGATGTCCAGCGCGCGGGCGTGGGGCATCGAGGCGGAGCTGGTCGACCCGGCGTTCGTCAAGGAGAAGGTGCCGTTCATCGAGACCGGCCAGTTCGTCGGCGCCTTCTGGACCCCGGGTGTCGGTGTGGTCGACTCGCTGCGCGCCGGCACGATCATGCGGGAGCGGGCGCTGGAGCTCGGCGCGCTCACGGTGGTGCCGACCGTGGAGGTCACCGGCATGGACGTCGAGGACGGCCGGGTCCGGCGCGTGCGGACCACCGGTGGCGACATCGACACCGACACCGTGGTGATCGCCGCCGGCGTGTGGACCCCCAAGCTGGGCGAGATGGCCGGCGTCAGCATCCCGCTCACGCCCGCGGTGCACCAGATGATCAGCGTGGGGCCCTGCCCGCAGCTGGTCGACCTGCCGGGGGAGATCTCGATCCCGATCGTGCGCGACATGGACACGTACTGCTACGAGCGGCAGCACGGTGCCGACATGGAGGTCGGCTCCTACGCCCACCGGGCCATCCTCTACGAGCCCGACGAGATCCCGTCGATCGACGAGGCGAAGCTCTCCCCGACGGAGCTGCCGTTCACCTCCGACGACTTCGACCCGCAGCTGGAGCAGGCCTACGAGCTGATGCCGGAGCTGCTCGGCGCGGAGGGCGCGGAGATCCGCTACGCGATCAACGGCCTGCTCTCGCTGACCTGCGACGGCAGCCCGATCCTCGGCGAGAGCCTGGTCAAGGGCGTGTGGACCGCCGCCGCGGTCTGGATCAAGGAGGGTCCCGGCGTCGGCCGGGCGGTCGCGGAGTGGATGACCTACGGGCACCCCGAGATCGACGTGAGCCACAGCGACATCGCGCGGTTCTACCCGCATCAGATGCGGCGCGAGCACACCAAGCTGCGCACCACCGAGTCCTTCATCAAGACCTACGGGATCATCCACCCCGCCGAGCAGTACGAGTCCGACCGCGACCAGCGGCTCTCCCCGATGCACGAGTCTGAGCGCAAGCTCGGCGCCGTGTTCTTCGAGGCGGTCGGCTGGGAGCGCCCGCAGTGGTATGAGTCCAACGCCGCGCTGCTCGAGGCGTACGGCGACGCGGTCATGCCCCGTGAGCACGAGTGGGACTCGCGCTGGTGGAGCCCGGTCATCAACGCCGAGCACCTGCGCATGCGTGAGGCGGCCGGCGTGGTCGACCTCACCGCGTTCGCGATCCTCGACATCGCCGGCCCGGGCGCCCTGGACGCCGTCCAGCGCACGTGCGTCGCGCAGTGCGACGTCGCCGTCGGCAAGGTGATCTACACGCCGGTGCTGGACCCCAAGGGCGGCTTCATCTCCGACCTGACCGTGATGCGGCGCGGCGAGGACCTGTTCCGCGTGGTGACCGGCGGCGCGCACGGCATGGTCGACCGGAAGTGGTTCGCCGACCACCTGCCCGAGGACGGGGCCACGACGTTGACCGACCGCACCGACGAGATCTCCACGATCGGCCTGTGGGGCCCGAGGTCCCGCGACATTCTCTCCTCGCTCACCTCCGACGACGTCTCCCAGGCCGGCTTCGGCATGCTCAGCTGTCGCGAGATCGAGGTGCGGGGCATCCCCGTGCTCGCCTCGCGGATCTCCTACGTCGGCGAGCTCGGCTGGGAGCTCTACGTGTCGATGGACCGCGCCGCCGAGCTGTGGGACCTGCTGCTCGACGCGGCGGCGCCGCACGGCGGCGTACCGGTCGGCATCGGTGTCTACGCCTCGACCGGCCGGCTGGAGAAGGGCTACCGCGCCTTCGGCTACGAGCTGGACGGCGAGCGGACCATCGTCGAGGCGGGCATGCAGCGGCCCAAGGTCAAGGCCGCGGACTTCGTCGGCAGGGAGGCCTACCTCGCCCAGCGGGAGCAGCAGCCTGCCGCGGTGCTCTGCACGCTCACCGTCGACGACCACACCTCGGCCAGCGGCGTCAAGCGCTACATGCTCGGCGGCGAGCCGATCCTCACCCGGGACGGCGGCACGCTGACCGACGGGCACGGCCATCATCCCTACGTCACGTCGGCCGGCTCGGCCCCGTCGCTGGGCAGGCACGTGCTGATGGCGTACCTGCCCCCGGACCAGGCCATGCTCGGCAACCAGCTGGCGGTCTCCTACATGGAGGAGCTCTACCCGGTCACCGTCGGCTCGGTCGACGCAACGCCCCTGTTCGACCCCAGCAACGAGCGGATGCGCTGATGGCCGACGTCCTGGTCTGCGTCAAGCGGGTGCCCAACACGGCCGGGCAGGTGCTGCTCACCGACGACCAGATGTCGGTGGACGCGCGGCACGTCGGCTACGGCGTGAGTCCCCACGAGCTGTGCGCGCTGGAGCTCGGCATCGGAGTCGCGAAGGGCACCGGCGGCTCACTGTCGGTGGTCAGCCTCGGCTCGTCCGACTCCGTCGAGCAGCTGCGCGACGCCGTCGCGGTCGGCGCCGAGAAGGCGGTGCTGGTGGAGGCGGACGCCGACGCGTTCGGGCCGGCCGACGTCGCCGCCGCCCTGGCCGACGTCGGGCGGGACTTCGACCAAGTCCTGCTCGGCAACGACGCTGCGGACACCGGTGACTTCCAGGTCGGCGTGCGGATGGCCTACCTGCTCGGCCGTCCCGTGGTCACCGGCGTCTCGACGCTGTCAGCGGCCGGCGGCACGCTCACCGCGACCGCGGAGGGACCCGAGGGGACCGAGGTCTACGAGCTGCCGCTCCCCGCGGTGGTGACCGTCATGGAGGGCGGTGTCGAGCCGCGCTACCCCTCGGTCGTCGGCCGGATGAAGGCGAAGAAGGCGACCATCGACACGCGGACGCCCTCGGTCACGCCCGCCGGCTCGGGCAGGGTGCGCCTGCTGCTGCCACCCGAGCAGCCAAGCGAGGTGGTCGTGCTGGGCGAGGGGAAGGACGCCGCCAAGGCGCTGGTCGACCTGTTCGAGACCCTGGGGGTGCTGTCGTGACGCTGCCACTGGCGCTCGTCGCCGTCGAGACCGACGCCGACGGCGTGACCCTGGTGTCCCTGGAGACGCTCACGCTGGCCCGGGGGATGGCCGGCGCCGTCGACGCCGTCCTGGTCGCGGGCCTCGGCGAGCCGTCCGCGGACGTCCTGGCGCAGCTCGGCGCCCAGGGCGTCACCACGGTGCACGTCACCGCCGACGAGCGGCTGTCGGCGTTCGCGCCCGCCGGCTGGGCGGCGGCCGTCGCCGGCGTCGCCCGGGCGACCGGTGCGCGGGCGGTGGTCGCGGCCGGCACCGAGCGCGGCAGCACGACCATGGCGCACGTGGCGGTGCGGCTCGGCGTGGCGATGGCGGCCAACGTCACGACCGTCACCTCGACCGACCCGGTGACGGTGCACCGGCAGGTGGCCGGCGGCGCCGCCCTGGAGGAGACCCGGCTCACCGACGACGTGGCGGTGCTCACCGTCGCCGGTCACGCCTGCGACCCGGTCGCCGTCCCCTCGCCCACGGCGCCGGCCGTCGCGACGTACTCCCCGGAGCTCACCGACGCCGACCTGGTGGTCCGCGTCGCACGCACCGAGCCGGCGGGAGCCGACCACTCCGCGGCGCTCAGCTCGGCCCGCGTCGTGGTCGGGGCCGGCCGGGGCGTGGGCAGCGCCGGTGGGTTCGCCGCGATCGAGGAGCTCACATCGCTGCTGGGCGGCGCGCTGGGGGTCTCCCGGGTGGTCACCAGCCTCGGCTGGCGCCCGCACCACGAGCAGATCGGCCAGACCGGCAGCCGGGTGTCGCCGGACCTGTACGTCGCGTGCGGCATCTCCGGCGCGATCCAGCACTGGGCCGGCATGTCCGGCTCGAAGACCATCGTCGCGATCAACACCGACCCCGACGCCCCGATGGTGACCAAGGCCCACTACGCCGTCATCGG
>JBIOYO010000104.1:0-4348 GCA_044870175.1 Nocardioidaceae bacterium
TGGTGTCGTTCGCGGCGAACCTCCTGGTCGCCGTGTGGGCGGTCAAGGCGGTCACGATGGCGCTGTTGGCGCTGGGCACCTACCTGCTCGCCGTGGAGTACGCCGCCCGCCCGTGGGCCGCCGCGTCCGTCGCCACCGCACTGCCGGTCTCGGGGTTCACGCTGTACTGGGACGCCGGCTCCTGGGCCTCCGGGCTGATGGCCTTCGCCTACGCCCCATGGGTCTGGTGGGCGTTCCGGCGCACCCTGCGTGGCGCCCTGAACCCGTTCTGGGCATTCCTCGCCGGTGTCCTCGCGGTGACGCAGGGCAACCCGTACGGCACCCTCGCCGTCGTCGCGGTCGGGGTGGGCGTGCTCGCCGAGGGAGCCCTGGCCGGCCGCTGGGCGGGCGTTCTGCGGGTCGGGCTGGTCGGGCTGTGCGTCGCCGCCTTCCTGCCGCTGGTCTACGTCCCGCTGCTGGAGACCGCCGACCTCACCGTCCGGTCCGGTGGTCCGCTGTTCGCCGACAACGGCAAGCTGCGGCCCGCGCTCGGAGACCTGCTCCAGCTCGGCTCCCCGACGTACGTGCCGGAGATCCGCGCGATCACCGGGCCGATGCGGGTGCCCGCGGTGTACTTCGCCTGGTTCGTGCTGCCGCTGCTGCCCTGGCTGCGGTTCGGCGAGCTCCGCCGCCGCGGCCGCGACCTCACCGCCGTGTGGGTCGTCGGCGCCCTGTACCTCGCGCTCACGCTGGCGCCATCCAAGCTGTGGATGTTCCGCTGGCCGCTGCGCCTGGTCGAGTACCTGTACCTGGCCCTGGCGGTGCTGCTCGCCGTGGTGCTGAGCCAGGGCCTGCGTCGTGACGCCTGGCGGGCCAGGACCGCGGCGACCGCCGGCCTGGTCGCCGCGGCCGGCTACCTCGCCTGGGCGCAGGACCCGGCCTGGCGCGGCGCGGCCTTCGGCGGCACCCTCATGCTGGTCCTGCTCAGCGTGGTGCTGCTGGGCTGGCACCGGTTCGGGCGCGGCGGCGTACCCGTGCTGGAGAGTGTGCTGGCCGGTGTGCTGGTCGGCGGCACGCTGCTGGTGCTGGCCGGGCAGTCGGTGGTCTTCGGCGAGAACGCCAGCTCGCGGGTGTGGCACTTCCCGAACGACGTGGCGGCACTGCAACGGCAGTTCGCCGGCTACGACGGCAGGACGCTGCAGCTGGCCGACCTCAAGCCCGTCCAGGCAAGCGGCAACGACCGGCGGCTGCGCGCCCAGTGGGACGACTTCCTCGCGGGCAGCATGTTCCACGTGGCCGGCGTCGACGCGGTCAACAGCTACTCCGGCATGGGCTTCGTGCCGTTCACCCGGTCGCTGTGCATGTCCTACGACGGGTTGGCGAAGCCCTGCGGGTACCGGCGCGTGTGGCGCCCGGTCCGGCCGGGCGAGCCGCCGCTGGCCGAGCTTCTCGGCCTGGACACGGTGGTCGCCCAGGCCGCGATGACCGAGGGCGTGCGCCCGGCCCCCGGGTGGGGTGTCGACAGCGACGACGGGCGCGCCGTGGTGCTGGTCCGGGGCCGGCCCCGCCCGTGGCCGGACGGCCGGCTCACCTGGACCTCCCCGACGGTCGAGGTCGCGTCGGCGCGGACCGTGGACGCCCATCACGAGCGGGTCGACCTGACCACCACCGGGACCGGCGGCCGGGCGGTCTTCGCGATGCTGGCCTGGCCCGGCTACGGCGCGACGCTCGACGGCCGGCCGGTCGGAGTCCGCCAGCACCCGGCAGGGCTGCTGGAGGTGCGGCTCCCCCCCGGTGAGAGTGGCGTGCTCGACGTGACCTACCGGACGCCCGGGCAGCGGGCCGGGGTCGCGGCCGCGGTGGCGGGCACCGCGGGCGCGGTCGTCCTCGGTCTGGTGGTCGCCCTGGCCGGCCGCCGCCGGCGCTCCCGAGCCGCGGAGGCAGGTGTGGACTGAGCCACAGTCGGGCCCGCCTACCCGCGGGTAGCGGTACGGTCTGGCCGGAGGCCGCCCGCCGCCGACGCGTCGGCCACGCCGCGAGAGGGGACACGACCAGATGGCTCGCCTGTGCCAGACCGAGGGGCTCACCGACGTACAGGAGGAGATCCTCAAGACCGTGCGGGTCTTCGTCGAGGAGAAGATCCTCCCGGTGGCGACGCAGCTGGAGCACCGGGACGAGTACCCCACCGAGATCGTCGAAGGGCTCAAGGAGCTGGGCCTGTTCGGGCTGACGATCCCCGAGGAGTACGACGGGCTCGGGGAGTCGCTGCTCACCTACGCGCTCGCGGTCGAGGAGCTCTCCCGCGGCTGGATGAGCGTCTCCGGCATCGTCAACACGCACTTCATCGTGGCCTGGATGCTGCTGCAGCACGGCACGCCGGAGCAGAAGCGGCGGTACCTGCCGCGCATGGCGACCGGCGAGGTCCGCGGCGCCTTCTCGATGTCGGAGCCCGGCTGCGGCTCCGACGTCGCCGCGATCACCACGCGGGCGGTCAGGAAGGGGGACGGCTACGTCATCGACGGGCAGAAGATGTGGCTGACCAACGGCGGCTCGGCCAACCTGGTCGCCGTACTGGTCAAGACCGACGAGGGTGCGGATTCGGTCTACCGGAACATGACCACGTTCCTGGTCGAGAAGGAGCCCGGCTTCGGCGAGACGGCGCCGGGGGTCCTGGTGCCCGGCAAGATCGACAAGATGGGCTACAAGGGCGTCGACACCACCGAGATGGTGTTCAACGGCCACGAGATCGCCGCCGAGCAGGTCCTCGGCGGGACGCCCGGACGAGGCTTCTACCAGATGATGGACGGGGTCGAGGTCGGCCGGGTCAACGTCGCCGCCCGGGGCTGCGGCGTGGCCAACCGGGCCTTCGAGCTCGGCGTCGCCTACGCCCAGCAACGCGAGGCCTTCGGCAAGCGGATCGCCGACCACCAGGCGGTGCTGTTCCGGCTCGCCGAGATGGGCACCAAGGTCGAGGCGGCCCACCAGATGATGGTCAAGGCGGCGCGCACCAAGGACCAGGGCCTTCGCAACGACCTGGAGGCGGGGATGGCGAAGTACCTGGCCAGCGAGTACTGCGCGCAGGTGGTCGAGGACTCCTTCCGCATCCACGGCGGCTACGGCTTCTCCAAGGAGTACGAGATCGAGCGGCTCTACCGCGAGGCGCCGATGCTGCTCATCGGGGAGGGCACCGCGGACATCCAGCGAATGATCATCGGCCGCCGACTGCTGGAGGACTACGCCCTCAAAGGAAGGTAGCCGCCCGCCCGGGGCCCCCCTGTCCCTCCCACCACGCCGACCCGTCGTATCTGCCCCGCTGATGTAGGCCGAGCCGTCGTTTCCTCCCGGCTGAGGTGGGTCGAGCCGTCGTGTCTGCACCTGCGGCGCCGCCGGCTCGTGGCTGCTCACGGGTCGGGCGGTGCGGACGGGCCGGCCGGCTCGGCGTCGGATTGGGGGGAGGATGCGCCGGCTCGGCGTCGGATTGGGGGGAGGATGAGACGGCTCGGCGTGGTTCGGCGGGGAGGAAGCGACGGCTCGGCGTCGTACGGGGGGAGCCAGGCGGGAGACTGGGCGGGTGATCCTCCGCCGCAAGCCCGCCAGAGGCGACGCTGGGCTGACCGGGCCGACCGGGCCGACCGAGCCACCCGAGCTGCCCGAGCTGCTCGTGCTCACGATGGTCCGCGACGAGGGGGAGATGCTCGGCCGCTGGGTCTCGCACTACGCCGCGCAGGTCGGCGTCGACCGGTTGCTCGTCGTCGACGACAACAGCACCGACGGGTCCACCGACGACCTGCCCTGTCCGGTGGTTCGGCTGCCGACCACGCTGCGCAAGCCGTTCGAGGCGGCGCGCATGGGGATCGCCAGCGGGATCGCCGCGGGGCTGCTCGACGCGTTCGACGCGGTGGCCTTCACCGACGCCGACGAGCTGCTGGTCGCCGACCCCGCCCGCCACGCGGGGCTGCGGGAGCTGCTGGCGTCGCGGCCGAAGGCCGACATCCTCGGGGCCCTGGGCATGAACGTGATCCACCACCTGGCTGAGGAGGGTCCGCTGGACCCCGGCCGGCCCGTCTCCGAGCAGCGGCGCCTGGCCAAGTTCCTGCCGCTGATGTGCAAGCCAGCGGTCAAGCGCGTCCCCGCCGCCTGGGCACACGCGTCGCACGCGGTGACGCAGCCCTACGAGGTCGACCCCGACCTGTACATGTTCCACCTCAAGTTCGCCGACCGCGACCACCTGCGCGCGGTGGCCGACCACCGGCGCAGGATGGTCGAGCTGGACGGCCGCGCGGAGTCCACCAGCTGGCGATTCGGCGGCGACGACATGGTCGCCCTGCTCGACGAGGTCAACCAGGCGCTGGCCGGCCAGGCGGAGATC
>JBIOYO010000105.1:0-14661 GCA_044870175.1 Nocardioidaceae bacterium
GCCTTGGCCGCCGCGATCTGGTCCGCAGGTGAGGAGGTGGTCGCGACCTCGCGGATGTAGGCGTCGGTGGCCGCCCTGGCGTCCGACGCCGCAGAACGGGACCGCGAGGCCATGCCGCCGCCCCGCACGATCAGGTAGGTCAGCGCGGTGATCGCCGGCAGCACGATGAGGAAGAAGATCCAGATGGCCTTCCACCAGCCCGAGAGCTCGCTGTCGCGGAACAGGTCCACGATGATGTTGAACAGGACCATCAGGTAGGCGACGAAGAAGAACGCCCACACCATCAGCCAGAACCAGTCCCAGAAGCTGTTCACGTGCAGTCTCTTCCTTTCGTGGGCGCGCACGCAGCGCGCCCAGGTCAGCGAGCGCCCTGGGCCCTGTTCTTGAGCAGGACGACGGGGAGGAGGACGGTGGCCAGCGCGGTGACCAGCCACACCACGAGCGTGGCCAGCACCCATCCGGACACTCCGCGGATGGTCAGGGCGTCACCGACGAGGCTGGCGACCAGCAACGCCACGAAGGTGGAGACCAGGCCCACGCCGCCCATGAAGGCTCGGGCGTACTTCTGCGCCATCGAGGCGATCCAGGGCGTGAGCACGCTTTGCAGGATGGCGAAGACGAGCACCGTCACGACGAACCCGCCGGCGGTGACCTCGACGTCGTCGAAGAGCGCTGCTGCCGCGAGCAGACCCAGGGCCGCAGCGACGACGAAGATCGCGGCACGAATGAGGAACGCGATCACGACGCGGGCTCCTGTCACACGCCCGGGTGTCTCCCGGGCGCCTGCGACCAGCGTAGTGGGCGGCGCGTGTGGCATGCGGCAGCGCGTCACGGACGGCGCGTCGGGACGTTCCCGGTCGGTCGTCGGTGGGCTGCTCGGGTGGCTCCTGGCAGGTAGGCGGTCCGGGTGTCAGCCGAGCGCGCCCGGCGGCGGCGGGACGGGCCCGGCCGGTCCGGTCCGGGCGGTGTCCCCGTCACTGCTGCTGCCGGAGTCCTCGCCCTTGACCTTGGCGGTCGCCGCGTGCGTGGCCTGCTTCGCGGTCTCGACCACCTTGTCCTTGACCTCGGGCGCCTTGTCCTTGGCGACGTTCTGCGCCTGCTCCACGCGGTGCTGGACCGCCGGGTCCTGCCAGACGCTGGTGGCGGTGCCCTTGATCTGCTCGTACCGCTCGCGGCCGGCCCGTGCGCCGAGGACGTATCCCGCGCCGAACCCGACCAGCAGTGCGATTCGGCCCTTCATCGTCGGCCCCTCTCGTCGGCTCCTGTCGTCGCCCGGTCCCTGCGGTCCGGTGCTGCGAGGACGGGTACCCGGTGCGGGTCGGACTCACACCCCGCGTCGTCGCGCGGCCGCCGGCTCGACAGGACTCACCAGGCCGGGGCCGCCTCCCGGCAGACGTCGACGACCAGGTTGCCAGGGCCCTTGAGGTAGGCCGCCTGCGTCCCCCAGTCGGTCTCGATGGGTCCGAGCAGCAGCTCGGCCCCCGCGGAGACCGCCCGCTCGACGGCGGCCGGGACGTCGTCGACGTACTCGTGCAGGATCAGCCCGCCGACCGGCCCCCAGGGAACCATCGCGCGGCTGGACAAGACGATGCGCAGGTCACCGGCCTGCACCTCGCCGGAGGAAGGGTCATCGCTGGTGATCGGCCAGCCGTAGGCGCGGTGCAGGAAGTCCACAGCGTCGCTGACGTTGTCGACGCGAAGGCCGATCGCCGTGACCGCCATGGGTGCCTCCGAGTCCCGAGCCAGAAAGCGTCTTCGAGCATTCAACTACTACCCACGCGACGCGTGGGAAACTCCAGGGCGGCTCAGCTGAGCTGCAGCGACCGCTTCGACAGCCCCATCCAGTACCCCTCGATCCTCTGGTCACCGGGGGCGTCGGCGTCGGTTGCCGCGCCGAGTGCGACGAAGATCGGGACGAAATGCTCGACCGTGGGGTGGGCGTACGGCATGCCCGGGGCGCGGTCACGGTACGCCGCCAGCTCGTCGACGTCCCCCCGGGCGAGAGCCTCGCCGGCCCACGCGTCGAACTCGACCGACCAGCCGGGCGGTGTGGCGCCCAGGCTCATGTCGGTGAGGAACGGCAGCCCGTGGGTGAGGAACCCCGAGCCCACCACGAGGATGCCCTCGTCGCGCAGCGGCGCCAGCCTGCGGCCGAGGTCGAGCAGCCGCTCCGGGTCGTGCGTCGGCAGCGACATCTGCACGACGGGCACGTCGGCGGCCGGGTACATGATCTTCAGCGGCACCCAGGCGCCGTGGTCGAGGCCGCGACTCGCGTGCTGGTGCACCGGCTCGGTGCCGGGCAGCACCGCCGCGACCCTTGCGGCGAGCGCCGAGGCGTCGGGGGTGGCGTACGTCATGGAGTAGTACCGCGCCGGGAAGCCCCAGAAGTCGTAGACCAGCGGAGTGCCCGGCGCCGTGGCGCTCAGGCTCACCGGCGCCGACTCCCAGTGTGCGGAGACGATCAGGATGCCGGCCGGGCGGGGCAGCGCGGCGCTCCATGCGGCCAGCTGGCCGCTCCAGACCGGGTCGTCCAGCAGCGGCGGGGCACCGTGGCCGATGTAGAGGGCGGGCATGGGAGTCATGGCAGCCATGGTATCGACAATAACTTGAAGAATCAACTGTCTACTGGGTAGAGTTGGGCCATGACGCGCTGGTTGAACGAGCAGGAGCTCGCCTCGTGGCTGAAGCTGGTCGGCGTCATGCTCCGGCTCAACGCCGCCCTGGACTCCCAGCTGCAGCGGGACTCCCAGCTGACCCACTTCGACTACCTGTGCCTGGCCATGCTGTCGGAGCAGGACGGGCACACCACCCGCATGAGCGAGCTCGCCGCCCGCGCCAACTCCTCGCTGTCCCGCCTGTCCCACGTCATCACCAAGCTGGAGGGCCGCGGCCTGGTCACCCGATCGCCCTGCGCGGAGAGCAAGCGGGTGACGATGGTGACGATGACCGGCGAGGGCTACCGCACGCTCGTCGCCGCCGCTCCCGGACACGTCGAGACCGTCCGCAGCCTGGTCTACGACGGCCTCACCCCCGAGGACGTCGACCACCTCGAACGCGTGATGGCCCACATCCTCTCCCGCATCGAGCAGTCGGGACTGCGCTCGACCCTGTAGCTGCCGAGCCGTCTCTTGTGCCCGGCCGTAGGGCGCCGACCCGTCGTATCTGGTGGCGGGTGGGTGGTCGACCCGTCGTATCTGGTGGCGGGTGGGCGGTCGAGCCGTCGTATCTGTCGACGGGTGGGCGGTCGAGCCGTCGTATCTGGTGGCGGGTGGGTGGTCGAGCCGTCGTATCTGGTGGCGGGTGGGCGGTCGAGCCGTCGAATCTGTCGACGGGTGGGCGGTCGAGGCGCGGCGGTGCTGCCCACGGGACTTAGCCGCCTCCCATGCCGCGTACGTCGTGGAAAGCGGCCAACGATCTTCATCCCATGGGAATCAGCCACACTCAAGCCGCCAGTCGACGGGGGTGCCGCCCTGGCGCTCGAGGAGGGAGTTCACGCGGCTGAACGGGCGGGACCCGAAGAACCCGCGGGAGGCCGAGAGCGGCGAGGGGTGCGCGGAGGCGACCCACGGGATGTCGCCGAGCAGGGGCTCCAGGTCCTGGGCGGCGCGGCCCCACAAGATCGCGGCCATCGGTCCGCCGCGCCGGGCGAGGACGGAGATCGCCTGCTCGGTGACCCGTTCCCAGCCCCGGCCGCGGTGGGAGCCGGGGACACCCGGCGCGACGGTCAGGACCCGGTTGAGCAGCAGCACGCCCCGGTTGGTCCAGGCGCTCAGGTCCCCGTGGGAGGGGGCAGGGATGCCGAGGTCGGCGGTCAGCTCGGTGTAGATGTTGGCCAGGCTGCGCGGCAGCGGACGCACCTGCGGGCCCACCGAGAAGCACAGTCCCACGGCGTGGCCTGGCGTCGGGTAGGGGTCCTGGCCGACCACGAGCACCCGCACGTCGCGAAGTGGCCTGGCGAAGGCCCGGAGGATGTGGTCGCCCGCCGGGAGGTACGTCCGGCCGGCGGCGACCTCCGCGCGGAGAAACCGTCCCATCGCCTCGATGTCGCTCTGCACGGGCGCCAGCGCGCCGGCCCAGTCCGGCGCCATCAGCCCCCGGTCGACGAGTCCCTGCAGCGTGGACATGCCGAGCACTGTAGTTCTCGGGAGCCGGCGTGGGTCAGCCGTCGTCGAGCGCGTCGAGCACCAGGCCGGCGACCGCCCGCATGCCCGCGGGCAGCGGGTGGAAGGCCGCGGCCCGGGTGCGCTCGGTGGTCTGGCCGTTGACCCACGGGCGGGCCGCGCAGACGTCGTGCCCCTTCGATGCCGCGAAGACGTCGACGAACCCGACGCCGGCGTCCCTCGCCGCGCGCTCGAGCGCGTCGTCGAGGAGCACCTCGGCCCGGAACACCTGCGAGACCTGGCCGGCGTCGAGCGGCAGCCGCCTCGGGCAGTCCGACCCCCGGTCGACGACCCGGGGGTAGCCCACCAGCAGCACGGTGGCGTCGGGCGCGCGGCTGGCCACCGCCCTCAGCGCGGCCTCGACACGTGCACCGATGCGGTCGGTCACCTCCTGCGGTGCGACCGTGCCGTCCGGTCCGTCGTGGGCGAGCCCGACGAGCGAGCCGTAGAGGCCGAAGTCGTTGCCGCCGATGCCGACCGTGACCAGGTCGGTCGCCGCGGTGACCGCCCGCAGCTGCGGCGGCAGCCGCACCCCCGCGAACGTTCGCTGGCGGCTGACCAGGTCACGGGTCTCGGCCCCGCTGCAGCTCACGTCGACCCGGTCCGCGACGTCGAGGCGGTCGGCCACCAGCGCGGGGTAGTTCTGGTCGCTGCGGAAGCAGCCCCGGGCCACGTCGGTGGTGGGCACCAGCGGAGCCGCGGTGAACGAGTCGCCGAGCGCGACGTACCGCTCGACCGCCGGCGGCGCGGGGGCCGACGACTCTGGTTGCTCCGGGCCGGTGCACCCGGTGGCGAGGCCCACCGCCAACAGGCCCGCGACGAGGCGGACCCGAGGGGGACGGTCAGCCGCGGGAGCCACCAGGCTGGCTCGGCGCACGACCGGCCAGGTCTCGAGACGCCGCGGAGGAGAACCGCCGGGCCGGGTTGGTGCCGACGCCGCGGTCGCCGGTCCACCCTGCCGCGGCCGACGGGCGGGCCGCCCGGCCGGTCAGGCCGAGCAGCGTGCGGACCAGGGTGGCGGAGGCGGTCGCGACGCGGCCCGGGATCGGGATCGGGATCAGAAGCATGCCGGTGAGGGTACGTCAGTGCCGGCGGTCGGCCGGGGCGACCGGCCGGGTGCGCTTGTGATGCTCGGGCTCGACGTTGCTGAGCGCGGTCATGAACTCCGCGGCCCAGTCGTTGACGTCGTGCTCGGTCACCGTGCGCCGCATCGCGCGCATGCGTCTGCGCAGCTCCCTGGGGCTGGCGTGCAGCGCCTGGAGGATCGTCGCCTTCATCTGGTTGATGTCGTAGGGGTTGACCAGGTACGCCTGGCGCAGCTCGTCGGCGGCCCCGGCGAACTCCGAGAGCACAAGAGCCCCGTCGTCGTCGTAGCGACAGGCGACGTACTCCTTGGCGACCAGGTTCATCCCGTCGCGCAGCGGCGTGACGACCATGACGTCGGCCGCTCGGAACAGCGCCGCCATCTCCTCACGGGGGAACGAGCTGTGCAGGTAGGAGATGGCTGGGCGGCCGATGCGCCCGTGGTCGCCGTTGATCCGGCCGATGAGCCGGTCGGTCTCGTCGCGAAGGCGCCGGTACTCGTCGACACGCTCCCGCGAGGGTGTCGCGACCTGCACCAGTACGGCGTCCTCGACGTCGATCCGGCCCTCCTGGAGCAGCTCCCCGAACGCCCTGAGCCGGTCGTGGATGCCCTTGGTGTAGTCCAGCCGGTCCACGCCCAGCAGCACCTGCCGGGGGTTGCCCAGCTGCTCGCGGATCTCCTTGGCCCGCGCCTGGACCCCCGGCGTGCGGGCCAGCGCCTCGAGCCCCTGCACGTCGATGGAGATGGGGAACGCCGCAGCGTGCACCGTGCGCCCGTCGGGCAGGTAGACCAGGTCGCGGTGTGTCTTGTGGCCCACCCGCTGCCGGACCAGGCGCACGAAGTTCTGGGCACCACCGGGCCGCTGGAAGCCGACCAGGTCGGCGCCCAGCAGGCCCTCCAGCAGCTCGCGCCGCCACGGCAGCTGTTGGAAGAGCTCCGGGGGAGGGAACGGGATGTGCAGGAAGAAGCCGATGCGCACGTCGGGACGGTGTGCGCGCAGCATCGCCGGCACCAGCTGCAGCTGGTAGTCGTGCACCCAGACCGTCGCCCCCTCGGCGGCCACTGCAGCGGCGCGGTCGGCGAACCGGCGGTTGACCTTGACGTAGGCGTCCCACCACTCGCGGTGGAACTCCGGCTTTGCCACCACGTCGTGGTAGAGCGGCCACAGGGTGCCGTTGGAGAAGCCCTCGTAGAAGCCCTCGACCTCGGCGGCGCTGAGCGGCACCGGCAGCAGCGCCATCCCGCTCTCGTCGTGGGCCTCCTCCACCCCGTCGACGCCGCCGTCCCAGCCGATCCAGACGCCGTCGTCCTTGATCATCACGGGCTCCAGCGCAGTGACCAGGCCGCCGGGGGAGCGCCGCCACGAGACGCTGCCGTCGTCGGCCTCGACCCGGTCGACCGGCAGGCGGTTCGCCACCACCACCAGGTCGAACCGCTCGTCGGGGAGGCGCATCACCTGACAATAGCCACCGCGCTGCTCCCGAGCCCTCTACCCTGGCCCCGGGACACGCGTCCGCGCTGAATGACAACTGTGTCATTCGATGCCTACGATGAGCCGAGGCCCCACCCCTTGACCTGCCCAGGAGTTCTGACGTGGATGCCGCCAACCCAGTCAGCCCAGTCAGCCCAGGCCGGCCGGACGGCACCGCCGACCTGGCCGGCCTGTCCGACCGCGACCGGGAGATCTTGGACTTCGAGCGGCAGTGGTGGAAGTTCGCCGGTGCCAAGGAGCAGGCGGTCCGGGAGAAGTTCGGCATGTCCGCGACGCGCTACTACCAGGTTCTCAACGCCCTCATCGACCGGCCCGAGGCCGTGGCCCACGACCCGCTCCTGGTGCGCAGACTGCGCCGGCTGCGGGCGGCGAGGCAACGCGCACGGTCCGCGCGACGCCTGGGCTTCGACGCACCGTGACCCACGTGACCCCCGATGCCGGGGTGCGGCGGCGCGGCGAGGCCGGGCTCGCCCTGTCCACGCCGGTCGCGCTGCTGAGCGCCGCGGGAGTCCTGCTCGCCGGGGCAGCGTTCCTGGTCACGGGTCAGGGCGACGACCCGACACCCGACCGGGGGGCCCTGGTGTCCACCGCCCCGGCCAAGGTCGAGCAGCGCACCGTGCTGCGGGCCGAGAAGCCCAAGCCGCCCGTCGTGGACCGGGCCTCGACGTACGTCGACGTCTACAACAACTCCGGCATCACCGGCCTCGCCGCTGCAACGTCGGCGCGGGTCAGCGGCGCCGGCTGGCAGGTGGTGACGTCGGACAACTGGTACGGCACCATCCCCGCAAGCACCGTCTACTACCCGCCCCGTCTCGCGGCCGAGGCCCGGCTGCTCGGCCGGGACCTCGGCATCGCCCGGATCATCCCGGCCGTTGACCCGATGAGCATGGACCGGCTCACCGTCATCCTGACCGCCGACTACGCCTGAGCTCCCCCTACATCACGCTGAGCAGCGCCCGGGCGTAGGCGCGCTCGGCGTCGGCGTCGGTGTAGCTCTCCTCCCCGGCCGGAGTGTGCACCACGGCGGCATAGCCGCCGGCCAGGCGTTCCAGCCGGACCAGCCGCTCGCCGAGAGCGTCTCGTAGCTGGTCCTCCCGCGGCAGCCACACCACCTGGTGCTGCATGATGCTGTCCAGCGCCCACTCGACGGTCCCGTTGAAGCGGACCAGCGCACCCCAGGGCACGTCGACCACGTCGATGGTCATGTCGCTGATCACGAACACCGTGTCGTCCATGTCCCGGTCGGGCACCAGGAAGCGGTCGCCGTTGACGGGCGTCCAGACCAGCCCGGCCGCGGCCAGGGCCTCGGCGAGCTCGCGGGTGATCACGGCGGCGTCACGTCATCAGGGGGCGGTGAGCCAGGCCGCGGCGTACGGCGGGAGCAGCACCGCCCGGCCGTCGAAGGCCAGCATCCCCGCGGACAGGTGGTCGTAGGCGTTGTGGTCCATGCCCAGCGACCACAAGACGTCGACGGGCACGCGCCGGGTGCCCGCGGTCATGTTGTAGGCGCCCAGCATCGCGCCGAGCGGGTGCCGCCGGGCGACCAGGAGGACGCCGGGGTCACGCGGGTCCAGCACGTGCGCGGGCACCGACGCGTGCAGGTGCGGCAGCGCCGACCTGGTCAGGACCAGGTGCCGGAGCCCGTCGTACACCCCATGCTCGTCGTGGGGCGGCCAGGGCATCCGGGGCCGGTGCACCCACCGGTTGTCGTCGCAGTGCTCGGGGTCGGCGAACCAGTCCGGGTCGTTGACCATACCCAACTCGTCGCCCATCCAGAGGACCGGCAGCCCACCGAACCCGAGGACCACCGCGTGCGCCAGCAGGATCCGGTCGCGGGCGTACGGGTCGCCGGCCTCCAGCCCGCACAGCGACGCGGTGGCGCCGGAGATGCGGCGGTCGCCGGTGGACGGGTTCTCCTGGAACACCAGACCGCGTGACCAGGAGCCGGGGAACTGGCCGGCGTAGAAGTCGGAGAGGAAGCGCCGGTGCTCGTAGCCGTTCAGCCCGACCGCGGCCGCGTCCTCGTCGCCGATCGCCCAGCCGATGTCGTCGTGGCAGCGCACGTAGGTCACCCACGCGGTCGTGGACGGCGGGTCGGCGAGCTGCTGGAGCGCGCGCGACGCCAGCCGGGTGTCCTTGCTGGCCAGCATCGACCACACCTGCACCATCAGGCTGTTGTGGTAGGCGAGATCGCTGACCTTGCCGTGGTGGCGGCCCTGGCCGAGGTAGGCCAGGAGGTCCTGCGGCCCGACGATGGCCTCCGCCTTGAACACCACCGCGGGGCAGGCGATCCTCACCACCGTGCGCAGCGCCTCGGTGAGCGCGTGCACCTCGGGCTGGTTCTGGCAGCTGGTGCCCAGCCGCTTCCAGGTGAAGGCGATGGCGTCGAGGCGGAACACCTCCACGCCGTGGTTGGCCAGGTCGAGGATGATGTCGGCGTACTCGCACATCACGTCGGGGTTCGACCAGTTGACGTCCCACTGGTAGTTGTTGAACGTCGTCCAGACCCACCCGTGCAGCTCGTCGTCCCAGGTGAAGCTGCCCGGCGCGAAGTCGGGGAAGACCTCCGGCAGCGTGCGCTCGTAGGCGTCGGGCATCTCCCGGTCGGGGAACACCCAGAAGTAGTCGCGCATCCGCGGGTCGCCGCCGCGGGCCTTCTCCGCCCACGTGTGCTCGCGGGCGACGTGGTTGAGCACCAGGTCCAGGCACAGGCTGATCCCCTCGGCCCGCAGGGCGGCGGTCAGGGCGCGCAGGTCGTCCATGTCGCCGAGGTCCGGGCGGACCGCGCGGTAGTCCATCACCGCGTATCCGCCGTCGTTCGGCCCGGGGCGCGGGTTGAGCAGCGGCATCAGGTGCAGGTAGGTGACGCCGAGGTCGCGGAGGTACCCGGCCCGCTGCGCCACCCCCTCCAGCGTGCCGGCGAGCCGGTCGGCGTACGTCGCGTAGCCCAGCGCGTCCGGCCGCTGGAACCAGTCCGGGGCCAGCGAACGCCGCAGGTCCAGGCGGTGCAGCTCGTCGCTGCGCGCTGCGTAGGCGGCCGCGGCCAGCGAGACCAGCCGTCCCGCGACGCCCTCGGGGTCGTCGTAGACCAGGCCCAGCGCGTCGACCAGGTCGGGGAACCACCGCTCCAGGCGGGCCGCGAACACCTCGAGCCGGTGCTCGGGCAGCCCGGCGAGCACGTCGAGGGGCAGGTCCGGCAGGGTCGGCTCGCGCACGGCCCCATCCTGCCTGGTTGAGTGGCCTCATGCAGCACCTGTCGACCCGCGCGCGGCAGCGGTACGCCGACCTGGTCCAGGCCGCGTCGGGGGCCTTGGTGTGCCTGGACTTCGACGGTGTGCTGTCCCCGATCGTGGCGGACCCCACCCAGGCGCACATCCACCCCGACGGCCCCGAGGTCCTGGTCCACCTGGCGCGCGCGGTGCAGGCCGTGGCCGTGGTCACGGGCCGGCCCGCACGGCAGGCGGTCGCGCTCGGCGGCCTCGACGCCGTCGGCGTCACGGTCGCGGAGGGCGGGGGCGAGCTCTACGTGCTCGGGCAGTACGGCAACGAGCGCTGGTCGTCGCGCCACCGCCGGGTGCTCTCGCCGAGGCCGCCGCGTGGACTGGCCACGCTGGTCGCCGAGCTGCCCGACCTGCTGCGGCAGGCCGGCCTGGCCGACGCGCACATCGAGCAGAAGAGCCTGGCCGTCGCGGTGCACACGCGTCGCATGGACGACCCGCAGGGAGCGCTGGACCGGCTCCAGCCGGTCCTGGCCAAGGCCGCCCGCGAGCACGGCCTGGCGCTCGAGCCCGGCAGGCTGGTGATCGAGGTGCGCGCCCCGGGCATGGACAAGGGGCACGCGCTGCGCACGCTGCAGCGGGAGGTCCGCGCCGACGCGATCATGTTCGCCGGCGACGACCTCGGCGACATCGAGGCGTTCGAGGCGGTGGTCGCGATGCGCAAGGGCGGCATGGTCGGGCTGCTGGTCTGCTCGGGCTCGGAGGAGCAGGACGCGCTGCACCAGATGGCCGACATCATCGTCGAGGGCCCCGACGGGATGATGGGCTTCCTGCAGCGGCTGGTCCGCGACATCGAGGCCGCGCGCCAGCCGGCGGACGCAAAGGACGTGCGCTCCCCCACGCCCCCGCTGTAGCGTCGCGGCATGACGGTCCGCGGTCACCCGGGTTAGGTCCCGCTCCGCTCGATCACGCTCCGGGTGGTCGCCTTCGAGGCCACCCGTGACGCGCTGCCCATCTACGCCGTCTACGCGCTGCTGTTCCGCGACCACGGCCTGTCGCCCGCTGACATCTCCACGCTGCTGCTGGTCTGGTCGGCGACCTCGTTCCTGCTCGAGGTGCCGTCCGGGGCGTGGGCCGACGCGGTGGACCGGCGCCGGCTGCTGGTGGCATCGGCCGTGGTGCACACCACCGCGTTCACCGCGTGGAACCTCTGGCCGTCGTACCCGGGCTTCCTCGCAGGGTTCGTGCTGTGGGGCCTGGCCGGCGCCATGGCGTCGGGCACGTTCGAAGCGCTGCTGTACGACGAGCTGACCGCGGCGGGCCGGCCCGAGCGGTACGCCCGGGTGCGCGGTCTGTCCCACGCGGTCACCGGCCTGGCCGAGCTCGCCGCGATGGCGCTGGCCGGCGTGCTCTACGGGCTCGGCGGCTACGGCCTCATCGGATGGACCAGCGTCGCCATCTGCGTCGGGCACGTGGTCGCGGCGCTGCTGCTCCCGGCCGCCCGGCCGGTGGACAGCGCCGACGAGACCGTCGTCGACGCCCCGGGCTCGGCTGCCGAGCCGCTGACGCGGCGGTACCTCGCGATGCTGCGCGACGGGCTCGGCGAGGCGGCCCGGGTGCCCCGGGTACGGCGGGTGCTCGTGGTCGTGGCCGCGATGCTGGGACTGGTCTCCTACGACGAGTACCTCGCCCTGGCCGCCCGTGAGGGCGGCTTCGCCACCGCGCAGGTGCCCTGGGTGGTCGGGCTGGTGGTGGCCGGGCAGGTGGCGGGCACGGCACTCGCCGGACGCGCCGCGGGGGCTTCCGCGCGGCTCCTGGCCTCCGCGTACGCCGCCGGGGCGGTCCTCGTCGTCGGCGGGATCCTCCTCGACGGCTGGCCGGGCTGGGTCGCCGTCGCGGTCGGCTACGGCCTGACCTGCCTGGTGCTGGTGGTCGCCGAGGCGCGGCTGCAGGAGGTGGTCGAGTCGGCGGCCCGCGCCACCGTGCTGTCGGCGTACGGCCTGGCGACGGAGGTGTTCACGCTGGCGACGTACGCGCTGGTGGGGCTGGCGACGCTCGGTCTGTCGGTGACCGGCGCGGTCGCCCTGCTGGGTGTGCCGCTGCTCGTCACCGCAGCGGTGTCGGCGCGTTGGCTGCCCGGCGCTCACGCGCGCTGACCAGCGGGTACCCGCCGTCCGTCAGGCCGGCCATCCGTTCGAACGCGTTGTGAACCCCGAAGTCGCCGCCCCGGAGCCACGACCACAGCGAGGCGAGCAGGTAGAGGGGCAGCATCGGCAGTCCGAGGCAGGCGACGTACTGGTTGGCGTGCCGCTCCTCGTGCGCGAGCAGGCGCGGCCGCGCCTCCAGCCAGCCGCGCTGGTGCCGGGTGAGGACGACGTTGCCGACGGTGAAGGCCGAGGCGGGAGGTACGGCGAGGCGGTACCCGGAGCCGACCACCAGCCCACGCGGTCCGCGGTGGAACCTCGCCCGCCCGGCCACCCCGACCAGCAACCCGGCCGGCGTGCTGAGGTTGGCGACGTTGACCACCCTGCGGACCTGCCACCATCGCATGCGGTCCATGCTGCCGTGGTTCGACAGGTCTCGCATCGCGGACGTCATGTGCGCATGCTGAGACGACTTGCGTAGGCTTGTGACTCGCTCATCCAGAGGGGCAGAGGGACACGGCCCGCTGAAGCCCCGGCAACCCGCCGCTGCGCAGACCTCCGAACTTTCGCCGCGGTCACGGTGCTAACTCCGTCCCGCGGTCGAAGGTCGGCGCCGGGGAAGATGAGAAGGAGGGTCCCTGTGAGCGCACCGGTCCTGCGGGACGGCGCCTTCGGCCACGCCACCGCCCTGGCCTGTCGCGAGTGCGGCGCCACCCAGCCGCTCGGTCCGCACTACGCCTGCCCGGAGTGCTTCGGCCCCCTCGAGGTCGGCTACGACTTCCCACGCGTGACCCGGGAGCGGATCGCCGCCGGGCCGCCCAACATCTGGCGCTACCAGGCGCTCCTCCCGGTGCCCGCCGACATCACCTCGTCGCCGAACACCGAGCCCGGCTTCACCCGCCTGATCGAGGCGGGCAACCTGGCCGGCGCCATCGGGCTGCGCAGGCTGTGGGTCAAGGACGACTCGGGCAACCCGACGCACTCGTTCAAGGACCGCGTGGTCGCCGTGGCGCTGAGCGCGGCGCGGGAGCTCGGCGCCAAGGTGTTCGCCTGCCCGTCGACCGGCAACCTGGCCAACGCGGTCGCGGCCGCCGGCGCCCGCGCGGGCATGAGACGGTGGTGTTCATCCCCGCGGACCTCGAGCTGCCCAAGGTGGTCGCGTCGGCGGTGTACACCAACAGCCTCGTGGCGGTCCGCGGCACCTACGACGACGTCAACCGGCTGGCCAGCGAGATCGCCGGCGAGCAGGACGGGTGGGCCTTCGTCAACGTCAACGTCCGGCCCTTCTACTCCGAGGGCTCCAAGACGCTGGCGTTCGAGGTCGCCGAACAGCTCGGCTGGAGGCTGCCCGAGCAGGTCGTGATCCCGGTCGCGTCCGGGTCGCAGCTGACCAAGGTGGACAAGGGGTTCCAGGAGCTGATCCGCCTGGGTCTCGTCGAGGACACGCCGTACCGGGTCTTCGGCGCCCAGGCCACCGGCTGCTCACCGGTCTCGGCGGCCTTCAAGGCGGGCCACGACGTGGTCCGCCCGGTCCGGCCCGACACCATCGCCAAGTCGCTGGCCATCGGCAACCCGGCCGACGGCCCCTACGTGCTCGACATCGCCCGGCGCACCGGCGGCGCGGTCGAGGACGTCGACGACGAGCAGCTCCGCGACGGCATCTGCCTGCTGGCCCGCACCGAGGGCGTGTTCGCCGAGACCGCGGGCGGGGTCACCGTCGCGTGCCTCAGGAGGCTCGTCGAGACCGGGCAGCTGGACCCGGCGGCCGAGACCGTGGTGTTCAACACCGGCGACGGCCTCAAGACGCTGGACGCCGTGGCCGGCCGGGTCGGCCCGGCGGCGACCATCGAGCCCACCTACGCCGCCTTCTCGGCCACCGGCCTCAACTGACAGGAGCAAGACAGACCCATGAGCGTGAGCGTCCGCGTCCCCACCATCCTGCGCACCTACACCGGCGGCGAGTCGGAGGTCAGCGCCGACGGGTCCACGCTGGCCGAGGTGCTGGACAGCCTGGACGCGGCCTACCCCGGCATCAAGGCACGCATCCTCGACGACCAGGGCGCCCTGCGCCGCTTCGTGAACGTCTACGTCGGCAACGACGACGTCCGGTTCCTGGACGCCCTCGAGACCCCCACCCCCGACGGCACCCAGATCTCGGTGATCCCCGCCGTCGCCGGCGGGTAGGCATGCTTGTGGCCGATGGGTGCGGGCATCGGCGAGAGTGGCCCAGGATCGCGGCGACACGCCGAGGACAGTTGCGGCCATCGGCCACAACGCCCGAGACGAGAGCCCTCGACACGGAAAGCGGCCGGAGAGGCGCCTGCGCGCTTCTCCGGCCGAAACCCCGTCGCACCCACGAGGTTCCCTCAGGCTAGAAGCGGCGGCCTGCCAGGTCAACGGGCAGCTTCCGCCCCGACCCCCGGTCTAGACCTGGCGCGTTCTTGCACTCGGCGGGGGCGAGTGCTAATAATGGCGCTGGCACTCTCACCATGAGAGTGACAGTCATCGGAACGGGGAGATGAGGCCCGCAAGCGCCGGCGGGAAGGGTTCGCCGGGTCAGCGG
>JBIOYO010000106.1:0-6439 GCA_044870175.1 Nocardioidaceae bacterium
GGCGCCACCAACCACTTCGAGGCCGGCGGGTTCACGCGCAGCAACGACCGGGTCGACTACCCGAACCTGATGTTCCACTTCCTGCCCATCGCGATCCGGTACGACGGCTCGCGGCCGGCGTCCGAGCACGGCTACCAGGTGCACATCGGCCCGATGTACTCCGATGTCCGGGGCACCCTCACCTTGAGGTCGCGCGACCCCTTCGAGCACCCGGCGCTGAGGTTCAACTACCTGTCGACGGAGAACGACCGGCGCGAGTGGATCGAGATGGTCCGCGCCGCTCGGCACATCCTCAACCAGCCCGCCTTCGCGGCCTTCAACGCCGGCGAGCTGTCACCCGGGCCGTCGGTCGAGACCGACCAGGAGATCCTGGACTGGGTCGCCGAGGACGCCGAGACCGCGCTGCACCCGTCCTGCACCGCCAAGATGGGCGACATCGCCGCGGACGACCAAGCCGTGCTCGACCCGGCCAGCATGCGCGTGCACGGGGTTGACGGCCTGCGCGTCGTCGACGCGTCGTCCATGCCGTACGTCACCAACGGCAACATCTACGCGCCCGTGATGATGGTCGCTGAGAAGGCCGCCGACCTGGTGCTCGGCAACACCCCGTTGCCGCCGCTGCACGCGCCGTACTACCGCTACCGAGATGGTTCACCGTTGAACCCGCCGGCCGAGATGACCGAGACCCGTCTGTACTCCGGAGGTGCCACATGACCGACACGCTCGCAGCAGAGCCCGGTGTCCGGGCCGACGAGCACGAGGGCGCGCTGGTCGTCCGCGACCTGTGGAAGATCTTCGGCCCCCGCGCGGACAAGATCATCGGCACACCTGACGCCGACCTCTCCCGAGCTGAGCTGAAGAAGAAGACCGAGTGCGTGGTCGGGGTCAAAGATGTCTCGTTCGAGGTCGCGCCCGGCGAGGTGTTCGTCGTGATGGGCCTCTCCGGCTCCGGCAAGTCCACGCTGGTGCGCTGCCTGACCCGGCTGATCGAGCCGACGGCAGGCACGGTCAAGATCGACGGGAAGGACGTCACCAAGGCCTCGGAGTCGCAGCTGCGCGAGCTGCGGCGTACCCACGTCTCCATGGTGTTCCAGCACTTCGGCCTGCTGCCGCACCGGCAGGTGCTGGACAACGTCGCCTTCGGCCTCGAGGTGCGGGGGATGGGCCGCAAGCAGCGCCGCGCCAAGGCGGCCGAGGTCGTCGAGCTGGTCGGCCTCGCCGGCTACGAGCGGTCCTACCCCGACCAGCTGTCCGGCGGGATGCAGCAGCGGGTCGGCCTGGCCCGCGCCCTGGCCGGCGACCCGACGATGCTGCTGTTCGACGAGCCCTTCTCCGCGCTCGACCCGCTGATCCGCCGGGACATGCAGAACGAGGTGATCCGCCTCCAGCGCGAGGTGCAGAAGACCATGGTCTTCATCACCCACGACCTCGCCGAGGCGCTCAAGCTGGGCGACCGGATCCTGATCATGCGCGACGGCGAGATCGTCCAGGTCGGGTCTCCGGACGAGGTAGTCGCCGCACCCGCCGACGAGTACGTGCGCGACTTCACCTCCGAGGTGCCCAAGAGCCACGTGCTGACGCTGAAGTGGGTGATGCGCGAGCCGCGCGCCGACGACCCCCAGGACGGGCCGGTGATGAGCTCGGACACGATCGTCAGCAAGGCGGCCAAGGCGGCGCTAGCCTCCGACAGCCCGGTGCGGGTCGTCGACGACGGGCAGCTGGTCGGCATCGTCGACGACGAGGCGATCCTGCGGGTCGTCGTCGCGGAGGAGGAGGAGGAGGAGGCGGAGTCATGACCGCGCCGACGCTCGACCGGCCGGAGTCGGCCGCCGCGGAGCCGCCGCCCGAGGCCGCTCCCGCGCACACGCCGGTCTCCCGCGGCGTGTGGGTGCTGGTCATCCTGGTGGTCTGGTACCTGGTCTGGCTGCTCACCAAGGGCAGCAACACCCTCGAGCTGCCCGGACGCGAGCACACCGACCTGCACCAGTCGCTCACCGAGTTCCGCGACTCTGTCATCGCCGGCCGGGACACCAACCCGGTCATGCAGGTGACCACGGCGATCGCCGACGGGTTCCGGTCGACCGTCGCCTGGTTGCAGGAGCTGGTCTCGATGCCGGCTTTCCCCCGCCCCGTGCCGCAGATCGGCTGGCTGGGCGTGACCGCCGTCGCGACGCTGATCGGGTACGCCGTGGCCAACTGGCGCATCGCGTTGCTGGTCGCCGCGACGTTCTTCTCGTTCGGGCTGTTCGGCTACTGGACCGACTCCATCGACCTGCTCCTGGTCACCTTGTTCTCCGTCGCGATCGCGGTGCTGATCGGCATGCCCCTGGCGGTCTGGATCGGCACCAGCTCCCGCGCCAACGCGGTGATCTCCACCCTGCTGGACCTGATGCAGACGATGCCGACGTTCGTCTACCTGATCCCGGTCGTGCTGTTCTTCGGCATCGGCGTGTCCGGTGCCGTGGTGTGCACGCTGGTCTACGCGCTCCCACCCATCATCCGGATCGCCGGACACGGCATCCGCAGCGTCTCCGCCACCACGATCGAGGCCACCGACTCGGCGGGGCAGACGTCGTGGCAGCGGCTGCGCAAGGTGCAGATCCCGATGGCGCGCAAGACCATCATCGTGGGCCTCAACCAGACCATGATGGCAGCCCTGTCGATGGCGACGATCGCGTCGTACATCGACGGTCCCGGGCTCGGCAAGCCCGTGCTCAACGCCCTGATCAAGAACGACGTCGGCGGGGCGGTCGTGCCCGGCCTGCTCATCGTCGCCATGGCGGTCATGCTCGACCGCACCGCCACCGCGGCCAGCGAGCGCGGGGAGATCGTCGCGCGCGGCGGCGGTGGCGACCCGAAGGTCCGCCGCATCGCGCTCATCGCCGGCGCGGTCGCCACGCTGGTCGCGATCTACCTGTCGCGCTACTACACCTGGGCCGCCGAGTTCCCGGAGAACGCGCTGGCCCGCCGGGTCAGCAACGTGGCCGACGACGTCGTGCTGTGGTTCACCGACACGTTCGGCCCCGCGGCCGAGTGGATCAAGGACCTCATCACCACGCTGGTGCTGAACCCGCTGCAGTCGCTGCTGGCCGAGTCGCCATGGTGGCTGGCCGCGGCCGCGATCACCGGCATCGCGTTCGCCGTGGGCCGCTGGGCCGCCGTCCTCCCGACGGTGCTGTGCCTGGCCGGCATCTGGTACCTCGACCTCTGGCACGACGCCATGGTCACCTTGACGATGACGCTGGTCGCCACGCTGCTGGTCATGGTGCTGGCGATCGTCTTCGGCGTGTGGATGGCACGGAGGAAGACCGTGGACCTGGCCCTCCGGCCGATCCTCGACGCCGGCCAGACCATCCCGCCGTTCGTCTACCTGATCCCGGTGCTGGCGCTGTTCGGACCCACCCGGTTCACCGCGATCGTCGCAGGGATCATCTACGCCGCTCCGGCCGCGGTCAAGCTGGTCGCCGACGGGGTCAAGGCAGTCTCCCCCACGACGTTGGAGGCGGCGCGGGCCGCCGGGTCGACGACCTGGCAGGAGATCACCAAGGTGCAGCTGCCCATGGCGCGGGCCTCGCTGGTCCTGGCCGCGAACCAGGGCCTGCTGTACGTCCTGGCCATGGCGGTGATCGGCGGCATGGTCGGCGCCGGCGCTCTCGGCTACGACGTGGTGCTCGGGTTCTCCCGGAGCGAGGAGTGGGGCAAGGGCCTGGCGGCGGGCCTGACCATCGTGCTGCTCGGCATCATGATCGACCGGATCTGCCGTGCCGGGGCCAACTTCGACCCGACGGCGGTCGAGCAGTCCGAGCGCGCCTGGCTGCGCTGGCCCGCCCCGGCCAGGTCCCGGGTGCGCTGACCCACCCGACTGCCCGAGCAGGCCCAGGAACCACAAGCCCAGGAAAACGGCAAGCACACGACCGACAGGCACAGGACCGACAAGGAAACCGGAAGGAACGCAGAGTATGAGGACGAGCTGGAAGCGGGGGGCGTCCCTGGCGACCGTGGTTGCCACCGCCAGTCTGGTGCTGGCCGCGTGCGGCGGCGGCTCCATCAGCGAGGAGACGAAGAAGAACGAGGAGGCGGCAGGCGCAGCGGGGGGCGACTGTGGCGACCTGAACATGGCGGTCAACCCGTGGGTCGGCTACGAGGCCAGCGCGTACGTCGTCGGCCAGGTGGCGAAGGACAAGCTCGGTTGCACGGTCAACTACAAGGAGCTCAAGGAGGACGTCTCCTGGCAGGGCTTCGGCACCGGTGAGGTGGACGTCGTCATCGAGGACTGGGGACACCCGGACCTGGAGAAGAAGTTCTTCGCGGAGAAGGGCGACGGTTCCGCAGAGGACTTCGGAGAGAACGGCAACGTCGGCATCATCGGCTGGTTCGTCCCGCCGTGGCTTGCCGAGGCCCACCCCGACGTCCTGGACTACCAGAACCTGAACAAGTACGCGGGGAACTTCAAGACCTCCGAGTCAGGTGGTAAGGGGCAGTTCCTCGGCTCCGACCCGTCGTACGTCCAGTTCGACGAGGCGATCATCAGCAACCTCGACCTGAACTTCAAGGTGGTCTTCTCCGGCGGTGAGGCGGCCTCGATCCAGGCGTTCACCAAGGCTGAGAAGAACAAGGAGTGGGTGATCGGCTACTGGTGGGAGCCGCAGTACTTCAACGCCGAGGTGCCCATGCAGCAGGTGAAGCTGCCGCCGTACACCCCCGGCTGCCAGGACGACCCGGCCAAGGTCGCGTGCGGCTACCCCGACACCCCGCTGAAGAAGGTCGTGTCCACCGAGTGGGCGGACGGCGACTCGACGGCGGTGGACCTCGTGAAGAGCTTCACGTGGACCAACGACGACCAGAACCAGGTCGCCTTGGACATCCAGAAGAACGGCATGACGCCCGCGGACGCCGCGCAGAAGTGGATCGACGCCAACGCCGACAAGGTCGACGCCTGGCTCGGGTGAGCGCAGGCTGAGACGGCATGGTGAGGTAGAGCGATGGGTCCCTCGGGTGCGGTACGCCGGGTCACCGGCACGGAGACGATCCTGGACGCGATCGGCGACACGCCGCTCGTGCGTGTCGACGGGGTCTGGGTGAAGCTTGAGTACCTCAACCCGTCCGGCTCGATCAAGGCGCGGATCGCGAGGTACATCCTCGACCGGGCCGAGCGGGAGGGGCTGCTGCAGCCCGGCGACATCGTCGTGGAGGCCAGCAGCGGCAACACCGGCAACGCGATGAGCATGGTGGCCGCGGTCAAGGGCTACCGCATGCTGGTCGTCATGCCCAACGGGATGAGCCGCGAGCGCGCGGCCATCTCGCGGGCGTTCGGCGCCGAGGTGCGCACCGTCGGGGACTTCCACGTCAACGACGCCTTGGCGATGGTGCGCGACCTCGGGGCCCGGCCGGGCTACTTCTCCCCGCAGCAGTTCGACAACGAGTGGAACGTCGAGGAGAACCGCACCTGGCTCGGCCCGGAGATCCTCGCCCAGCTGCCCGAGGGGGTGGTGCCCGATGCCGTCGTCGGCGGGGTCGGTACGGGCGGGACGATCGTCGGTGTGGGCCTGTGCTTCAAGGAGGCCAACCCGGCCTGCCGCGTGGTCGCCATGGAGCCGGACGAGTCGTGCACCATCTTGTGCGGCGAGATCGGCAAGCACCTGATCGAGGGGATCTCCGACGGCTTCGTGCCCGGCATCATCGAGCGCCACCGCGGCGACCTCGACGAGGTGATGGCCGTCGACTCGCCCACGGCCGTCGCGGAGATGCGCCGGCTCGCCCGCGAGCACGGCATCTTCGTCGGGCCGAGCTCCGGGGCGCACCTGGTGGCGGCGCGGCGGCTCCGCGAGGAGCGGGGGCTGGAGCAGGTGGTGACGTTCTTCTGCGACGAGGGGGAGAAGTACCTCGCCGACTACTTCGTCGCACCCGAGGACGTCCGCGAGGCCGTGCCCACCGGTGGTTGAGCGCCTCCGCCGGTTGAGCCGGCCCACCGCTGGTTCAGCCGGCGAGCGAAGCGAGACGTGTCGAAACCAAGGTGGGCCGTGGCAGGGTCCCTGCCCACGTCCAGAGGTTTCGACACGGTCTCGCCTAGCGGCTCGACCGGCTCAACCATCGCAGGGACACCGGCTCAACCATCGCAGGGGCGGCTTGACATCACCGGCGCCCAGGACGGATGCTAGTTGTCTCACATAGCGCACTGAGTTGCGTATATTGCAACAGTCTCCCACTCGTACATCGGATTGCAGGTGAGCCGTCATGGCGTCCGTCCCCTCGTCCGCCCGCTGCGTCGTCATCGGCGCCGGCATCGTCGGCAACAGCCTGGTCTACCACCTGGCCCGGCTCGGCTGGCGCGACATCGTGCAGATCGACAAGGGCCCGCTGCCCAACCCGGGCGGCTCCACCGGGCACGCGTCGAACTTCATCTTCCTCGTGGACCACTCCCGGGAGATCGCCGACCTGA
>JBIOYO010000107.1:0-3681 GCA_044870175.1 Nocardioidaceae bacterium
GCACGAATCTGATTCTTGACCTTCGCCGCCGGGCGGGTCACGGCCCAGCGGGTCGGGAAGCTCAGAACCGCAGGCCGGAAGTCATCGGCTCTGCGCGAGCACCTCGTCGAGCACGCCGCGGCGGACGTCGGCCACGAGGTCGGCGAGCTGGTCGAGGCTCATCTGGATGCGCTGCCCGAAGTCGTCGGTGATGACCACCCGCTGCTCCGGGGGGGCGGTGTCGTCGAGGTACAGCTCGGGGCAGCCGCAGTTGCACTGGCCGCAGAAGGTGGCGATGTGGCGCATGAGCTCCTCCAAGATCAGGACAGCACGAACCCGTACGGTAACTCCAGACGGTGGCGGCGCAACAACTCTTCGTCAGCGAGCAGCTCCCGGGTGGGCCCGTCGGCCACCACCGCGCCGTCGTCGAGCACGATGCTGCGCGGGCAGAGCTGCAGCGCGAACGGCAGGTCGTGGGTGACCATCAGCATGGTCGCGTCGAGCCGCAGCAGCACCTCGGCCAGCTCGCGGCGGGCGACCGGGTCGAGGTTCGACGACGGCTCGTCGAGCACGAGGATCTCCGGCTGCATCGCCAGGACCGTGGCGACCGCCACGCGACGCCGCTGCCCGTAGGACAGGTGGTGCGGCGGCCGGTCGGCGTACTCCGCCATGCCCACCCGCTCCAGGGCGTCCTCCACCCGCCGCTGCAGCGCCGGCCCGCGCACCCCGAGATTGGCCGGGCCGAAGGCCACGTCGTCGCGCACCGTGCCCATGAACAGCTGGTCGTCGGGGTCCTGGAACACGATGCCGACGCGGCGGCGGACCTCCATCAGGTGCGGCTTGGCGACCGGAAGGCCGGAGACGGTCACCGAGCCGGCGCCCGGGGCGAGGATGCCGTTGAGGTGCAGAACCAGTGTGGTCTTGCCGGCGCCGTTGGGTCCGAGGAGCGCGACCCGCTCGCCCCGGTGGACCTCCAGGTCGACGCCGTACAGCGCCTGGTGCCCGTCGGGGTAGGCGTAGGCCAGGCCGCGGACGTCGAGGACCGGCACGCTCACTGGGGGCTCACCGGGTGCTCACCGGGGCATCCGGCCGGTGTAGCCGCGCGACAGCATCGCCAGGTGCACCCGCTCACCGCGCTCGTAGGAGCGGATGAACAGCGCACCGGCGGACCGCGCCAGCACCGGCCAGTGCCGGGGGTCGCGGCCGGTGAAGCCGCGGGACTCCCGGGCCACCCGCATGCGGCGCATCTCGTCGGTCACCACGTCGAGGTAGCGCACCATGAAGCCCATGATCTGGACGAGCTGCTGCGGCAGGCGCAGCCGCTCGAGGCCGGCCAGCAGGTCCCTCGGCTCGGTGGTGGCGGCGAGGGTGAGGCTGGCGAGCACGCCCAGGGTGCCCTTGGCCAGCAGCCCCCAGGCGGCGAGCAGGCCGGGCTCGCTGACGCTCACGCCCAGGACCTCGGTGCGCGCTCCGGTGGCCACGAAGGGCACCAGGACGGCGAAGACCACGAAGGGCACCTCGACGACCATTCGCCTGGCCAGGTACGCCGGGGGGACCCTGGACGCCGCGACGACGGCGAGCAGCACCGCGAGGAACCCGGCATAGGCCCAGAACCAGTCCCTCGGCGTCGCCACCACCAGCAGCATGAACCCGAGCAGAGCAGCGATCTTGACGTGCGCGGGAGCGCGGTGCATCGGCGAGTGCCCGTGGTAGTGCAGCCTGTGGCCGTGCCCGGCGCCCATGCGCGTTCAGTCCCCGGTCCGGGCCCGGCGGCGTACGACGAGGGTCAGGCCGCCGGCCAGCACGAGCACCACGACCGCCCCGGTCACACCGGCCAGGCCGGTGCTGAGACGGTCGTCGTCGACCCCCCTGGTCTCGTAGCCGGCCATCGGCGTGTCCGCGCCGGCGTGGTCGGTCTCGACCGAGGCGAGGCCCTGGTCCCGGGCGACCCGGTTGAGCCCGTCGGGGCTGCCGGAGGCGTAGAAGCTCATCACACCCGCCAGGAGCAGGGTCACCAGCACACCGGCGACCACGACGACGCGTGTGGAGACCCCGCGGCCCGTCGCGCTCACGACGCCACCCGCGCCTGCAGGGTCCGCGCGGCGAGCACCGGCCTGGCGCCGTACACGAGGTCCGGCCGGACCGCGGCGATGCTGCCCACCGCGAGGAACGTGATCACCGCCTCGCCGATGCCGATGAGGGTGTGCCAGCCGAGCATGGCGGTGGTCAGCGTGCCGAGCGGGATGTCGGTGGTGCCGCCGGCGGCGTACAGGCCGACGAACGCCAACGCCGCGGCGGGCACCGACACCAGGGCTCCGAAAGCGGCCGCCAGCGGCACCATCGACACCCGCTTCGGAAGCACCGCCCGAGCGGCCAGGAAGCACAGCCAGGCCACGCCCACACCAACCAGACCCATCAGGGTGATGTTGGTGCCGAGCGCGGTGACACCGCCGTCGGCGAAGAACAGGCACTGCACGATCAGCACCACGCCGATGCAGAGCATCCCGGTCCACGGTCCGACCAGCACCGCCGCCAGCGCACCGCCGAGGACGTGGCCGCTGGTGCCGGCACCCACGGGGAAGTTCAGCATCTGGGTGGCGAAGACGAAGGTCGCCACCAGGCCGGCCAGCGGCGCCGTCCGGTCGTCGAGCTCGCGTCGCGCTCCGCGGAGGGCGACGCCAAGGCCGGCAGCGGCCGCGACACCGGTGGCGACGGACGTCGGCGCGTCGAGAAAGCCGTCGGGCACGTGCATCGGGCGACCTCCGAGCCTCTTATGGTGGGAACCCGGAGACCGGCCCACCCCCCTTGTTGCACATCGTTCGCAACAACAGTAGCCGATCAGGTAGGAGCAGCCCCCGTGAACGACCAGGCCCGACTGTCCCCCGGCGACCCCGCCCCCGACTTCACCCTGACCTCCGACACCGGCGAGCAGGTGACCCTGTCGGACCTGCGTGGGCGCAAGGTGGTCGTCTACTTCTACCCCGCCGCGATGACCCCGGGCTGCACGACGCAGGCCTGCGACTTCTCCGACTCGCTGGAGTCGCTGCGCGGTGCGGGCTACGAGGTCCTCGGCATCTCGCCGGACGCCCCCGCGCGCCTGGCGAAGTTCCGCGAGCGCGACCACCTCACGCTGACCCTGCTCTCCGACCCCGACAGGACGGCGCTCGACGCGTGGGGCGCCTACGGCGAGAAGTCGATGTACGGCAAGAAGGTCATGGGCGTGATCCGGTCGACCTTCGTGGTCGACGAGGAGGGCCGCATCCAGCTCGCGCAGTACAACGTCAAGGCCACCGGCCACGTCGCCAAGCTCCGCCGCGAGCTTGGACTGGCCACCTGAGGCTCTCGCGACCCCTCGTCCCTTCGCCCACCCCTGCCGAGCCGTCGCATCCGCACCCCGAGAAGGCTCTGAGCCGTCGCATCCGCACCGTGGGGTCGTCGGCAGATTCCCATGGGATGCAGAAGAATCGCCGCTTCCCTCGGCGTACCCGTCGTGGGCAGCGGCGAAGATTCCAGATCCCATGGGAAACCGGCCCGGAGCCGCCCACGCGCATCGCGGCTCGGAGGTCTGGGCCGCGCACGTAGACTGACCGCTCGCGGCGCCCGTAGCCCAACTGGCAGGAGGCAGCAGGTTTAGGTCCTGCGCAGTGCGAGTTCGAGTCTCGCCGGGCGCACCGGACGGTCACAACCCGCCGAGCACGTCGG
>JBIOYO010000108.1:0-2990 GCA_044870175.1 Nocardioidaceae bacterium
CGGCGAGGAGACCGCCCGGCGTTCGCCCTCCTGGCTGCCGGGTTCGTGCTGTACGCGGTGGCCGACCTCACCTATGCGGCCCTGGCCGCGGACGGCTCCTTCCGGCTCGGCACCCCGGTCGACCTGGGCTGGATCGCGGGATACCTGCTCATCGCACTCGCCGCGTGGTACCCGGCCGAGGACAGCGGCGAGCAGGTCACGCCACGCCGGCCGGGCTCCGACGTCGCCGGCACCGTCATGGTCTTCGGCGTGCTGCTCGTGGCCGCCCTGGTGCAGATGGCCTTCGGGGAGGGCAACGAGCTGGACCGCACCCAGGCCGGCCTGTGGCTGGTGCTGGTGCTCGCCGCCGGGACGCGGCAGACCGTGCTCACGGTCGACAACGCGGCGCTGCGGCGCGGGCTCGAGCGACGCGTCGACGAGCAGACCGCTGACCTGCGTCGCCTGGTGCGGCAGACCGAGGTGCTGCTCACGTCGGTAGGCGACGGGATCTACGGGGTGGACGACGACGGCCGGGTCACCTTCGTCAACCCGTCCGCCGTCGAGGCGCTGGGGTGGCCGGCCGAGGAGCTGCGCGGCCAGCGGGCACACCAGACGTTCCACGGGCCGGGACCGGACGGCGTGCCGTACCCGTGGCACCAGTGCTACATCACCGAGGCGATCCATCACGGCCTGGTCGCGGCCGCGGAGGAGGACGTCTACGTCCGGCGCGACTCCTCGACGTTCCCCGTGGAGATCACCGCGAGCCCGATGATGGACGAGGGTGACGTCCGCGGGGCCGTGGTCGTGTTCCGCGACGTGACGGAGCGTCAGGAGGTGGACCGCCTCAAGAACGAGTTCCTCTCCGTCGTGAGCCATGAGCTGCGGACGCCGCTGACCTCCATCCGCGGCTCGCTGGGACTGCTCGCGGGCGGTGCCCTCGGCGACCTGCCCCCGCGGGGAGAGCGGCTGGCCGGAATCGCCCTGGAGAGCAGCGAACGGCTGACCCGGCTGATCAACGACATCTTGGACATGGAGCGGATCGAGTCCGGATCGATGCCGATGGAGGTCACCGAGCTGGACGCCGCCGACCTGCTGCGGGACTCCGCCGCGGAGCTGGCCGGTCTTGCCGCTGCCACCCGCGTGGAGATCGTCGTGACCGAGGCGGCCGGCCGGGTGCTCGCCGACGCCGACCGCGTGAAGCAGACCGTGTCCAACCTGGTGGGCAACGCGGTGAAGTTCTCCGAGGCCGGCGGCCAGGTGCGGCTGCGGGCGGCGCCGGAGGACGGCTCGGTGCTGTTCTCGGTGCAGGACGACGGCAGGGGCATCCCGCCGGAGAAGCTGGAGACCGTCTTCGAGCGGTTCCAGCAGGTGGACTCCTCCGACCGCAGGAAGAAGGGCGGGACAGGGCTCGGGCTGGCCATCTCGCGCGGGATCGTCCAGCGGCTCGGCGGGAAGATCTGGGCGGAGAGCACGATGGGCGTGGGCACCACGATCTCCTTCACCCTCCCGGCCGTCCGCCCGGTCCAGGAGGCCACCCCGCAGACCACGCCGCGCCCCCAGCTGTCGGAGTCCGTCGTCGTGGTGTGCGACGACGATCCTGCGTTCGTGCGGACGACCGAGCAGATGCTTCTCCGTCGCGGGTTCACCCCGGTCGGGGTGACCGACGGCCGAGAGGCGGTCAGGGTGGCTGTGGAACGACGCCCGGCCGCGGTGCTGGTCGACCTGCTCATGCCGCACACGTCGGGTGCCGAGGTGGTCGCCGAGCTGCGCAGAGGGGAGCGCACCGCGGACGTCCCGGTCGTGGTCGTGTCCGGGCTGGGGCCGGAGGCCGACCAGGCTCTCGCCGCGGACGTCGAGGGCTGGCTGGTGAAGCCGGCCAGCGAGGAGCAGCTGTACGCCGCCGTACGCGTCGCCCTCCGTGGTCACCGGCACTACACGTCGGTCCTCGTCGTCGCCGAGGACGACGGCCTTGCCGGGGTGCTGGCCACACTGCTGGCAGAGCACGGCCTGAAGGTGCTGCGCGCCTCGACGGTCGAGTACGCCGTCATCCTCGGCCGCCGCGCCAAGCCGCGTGTGCTCGTGGTGGACCTCCGGCTCTCCGACGGGGGCGCCGCGGAGGTGGTCGCCGGGCTCCGCGAAGCCGGGATGGGCGACCTGGCCGTCGTCGCCTACGGAGCGGCCGACGTCGAGCCGGAGCGCCGCGCCGGCATGCGGCTGGGCAGGACGGTGTTCGTGACCAAGGCAGGTGCCGGTCCGGAGGACCTGACCGACGTGGTGCTCGACCTGGTGGGTGCCATGACCGACGTCTGGGAAGGAGGCGACGTTGCCCGCCGTACCACGCTCGGTTCCCGGGCGGGAGCCGACTGACGCCCACGGTGCGCTCGCGATCACCGTGGAGACCGCGGTCGACCCCGCCACCGCCCGGCGCTTCTACCAGCTCTACCTGGAGACGTTCGGACCGCTGGAGACGCGCGCCGTCGCCCGCCAGGTGCTGCACGAGGAGGAGTTCCTCGACGAGATGGCGGACGCGCGAATCTCCAAGTTCGTCGCCTGGGACCAGGCCGGTGAGGCCGTGGCGATGTCCACCCTGACCGCGCACCTGGAGTGCATCCCGTGGATCAGCCCGGGTTACTTCGGCCACCACTACCCGGAGCACGCGGCGCGCGGCGCGGTCTACTACCTGGGGTTCACCCTGGTACACCCGGCCCACCGCCGGTCGCGACTGTTCTCGACCATGCTGCGCGCCGTCGTCGACGTCTTGGAGGCCGAGCGCGCGGTGTGCGCCTACGACATCTGCGCCTACAACGACGACGTGCTCAGGTTCGGCGACAACATCGAGACCTTGCTGCACCGGATGACCGACGTGGTCGTCGCCCGCATCGACACCCAGGCGTACTACCGCGCGGTGTTCGCCGGCCCGCCGGACCGCTCGGGCCGGAGCCGGGACGGGGGGCCGCGATGACCGCCCGCCGGGTGCTCGTGGTGGACGACGACGACTCCATCCGAGAGGT
>JBIOYO010000109.1:0-2049 GCA_044870175.1 Nocardioidaceae bacterium
CCGACGAGTGGCGCATCGACCTGGACCCGATGCCGCAGTGCGGCTTCGACCGGGTCCGCCGGGTCGCCCACGTCGCCCGGGAGGTGCTCGACGAGCTGGGCGCGGTGGGCTGGCCCAAGACCAGCGGTGGCAACGGCCTGCACGTGTACGTGCGGATCCGCCCGGACCACGGGTTCCCCGACGTACGCCGCGCCGCGCTGGCGTTCGCCCGGGAGGTCGAGCGCAGAGCCCCCGACGACGTCACGACCTCGTGGTGGCGCAAGGACCGCGACCCGCGCAAGCTGTTCGTGGACTACAACCAGAACACCCGCGACCACACGATCGCCAGCGCCTACTCCGTCAGAGGCAACCCCGAGGGCACCGTGTCGACCCCGATCCGCTGGGACGAGGTGGACGACGTGCAGCCGTCAGAGCTCACGATCGCCACCGTGCCGGCCCGGTTCGCCCGGCTCGGCGACCTGCACGAGGGCATCGACGACGCCGTCTTCGACATCGCACCCCTGCTGGAGTGGGCGGCCCGGGACGAGCGGGAGGAGCCACCACCCGCTGGTTGAGCCGCCGAACGGAGTGAGGCGTGTCGAAACCCGGTGACCTGAGGCTGGGACCCTGCCCGGACTCAGGAGGTTCGACACGGTCTCGGCTAGCGCCTCGCCCGGCTCAACCAGCGCGGGGCGACCGGCTCAACCGACGCCGAGCGCCGGCTCGCTCACCCCACCCCGTGACGGCGCACGAAGTCCAGGATCGGCTCGGCGAGCTCGGGGCGGCACACCAGCAGGTCGGGCAGCAGCACGTCGTCCTGGTTGTAGGCCAGGGGTGATCCGTCGGCGCGGCTGGTGTGCAGCCCGGCCGCGCGGGCCACTGCGACCGGGGCGGCGGAGTCCCACTCGTACTGCCCGCCCGCGTGCACGTAGGCGTCGCTCGCGTCGCGCACGACCGAGATGACCTTCGCGCCGGCCGAGCCCATGGGCACCAGCTCGGCGTCCAGCCGGCCGGCCAGTGCCTCCACGAATGCAGGCGGCCGCGTCCGGGAGACCGCGATCCGCGGCCGGGCGGCGGTCCTGGGAGGTACGGCGGGTGGATGGCCGGTGTGGAAGGTCCGGCCGAGCCCTGGCTGGGCCACGGCGCCCGCCACCAGGTCACCGTCCGCCCACAGCGCCACGTGCACTGCCCAGTCGTCGCGAGGCGGCTCGGAGAACTCGCGGGTCCCGTCCAGGGGGTCCACAATCCACACCCTCGGGCAGGACAGGCGCGCCTTGTCGTCGCGCCCCTCCTCACTGAGCACCGCGTCGTCCGGGCGGTGCTCGGCCAGCAGCGCCATCAGCAGGTCGTGCGCCGAACGGTCGCCGGCGTCCTTGAGGTCCCGGCCGGTCAGGCCGCCGCCGCGGACGTCGACCAGCAGCTCGCCGGCCACCGTGGCCAGCCACGCGGCCAGGGTGTGGTCGTCGGTGACCGAGTCGGGCTTGGCTGGCAGGCTCGTCGTCGTCACGTGCGGCAGCCTCTCACGACCCCGCGGCGGATCCGCCAAGGGTGCGCGCAACCAGGCCGGGGAGTGCCTCGGTCAGTATGCGCCGTCGGCGCCCAGGACCGCCTTGACCGTCCGCAGGCCGATGAGCACGTCGCCGGTCAGGCTCCAGTTGTCGGCATAGTAGCCGTCCAGCGCCGCGGCCTCGTCCCAGGCCAGGTCCGAGCGGCCGCTGACCTGCCAGAGGCCGGTGATGCCGGGCTTGACCGCCAGGCGGCGCAGGTCGTCGCGGTCCATGTTCGCGGTCTCGGCGGCCAGGAACGGCCGGGGGCCGACCAGGGACATCTCGCCCTTGACCACGTTGAGCAGCTGGGGCAGCTCGTCCAGGGACGACTTGCGCAAGAAGGCTCCGACCCGCGTGACCCGGGGGTCTCGCCTCATCTTGAACAACACGTCGCCGCCCTCGTTGGCCTCGGCCAGCTCGGACTTGCGCTGCTCGGCGTCCACGACCATGGTGCGCATCTTGAAGACGCGGAACTGGCGGCCGTGCTGTCCGACGCGCGACTGCACGAAGAACGCCGGTCCCC
>JBIOYO010000110.1:0-6082 GCA_044870175.1 Nocardioidaceae bacterium
GCGAAGGCGCTCACCATCGCGCTGGGCAGCTCGTCGGCGGAGTGCACCACGGAGCATCCCAGAGCGGAGCCGCTCTTGGCCGGCTTGACCATCAGCGGCAGCCCCATCGAGCTGACCAGCGCCGCCATCACCGCCGCGGCGCCGAGCTCTCGGAAAGTCTCCGCAGGCAGGGCCGCCCCGCGCGGCGTGTGCAGGCCGGCCCGGCTCACCACTGCCTTCGCGACCGGCTTGTCGAACGCGGCGCGGCAGGCCTCGGGACGGGCACCGACGTAGGGCAGGGCCAGCAGCTCGAGCACCTCTCGGATCGCGCCGTCCTCGCCGGACTCCCCGTGCAGGACCGGCAGCACGCACGCGGGCGGGTCGTCGGTCAGCGTGGGCAGCAGGGTGGCGTCCACGTCGCGGACCTCGACCTCGGCACCGGTGTCCCGCAGCGCCTCCGCGACCCGCCGCCCTGAGCGGATCGACACGTCGCGCTCGTGTGAGAGTCCGCCGGCGAGGACGAGCACGCGGCCGGGATGGCCGTCCCGAGCGGTCACGGTGTCTCCTTGCTGTGGGCGGTTGCGCGGGTGGTGGAGCGATGCCGACGAGGGCTGGTCAGGTCAGGTCGGTGGCCGGCCCCTCGTAGCCTCGCGGCGCGGTCGGCACGATCGCCCCGAAGGTCTCCCGGAGGTCCAGCTCCTCCTCGATGACGCCGACCAGCCGGCGCACCCCTTCACGGATCCGCTCCGGGGTGGGGTGGCAGTAGGAGAGCCGCATCGACTGGGCGCCGAAGCCGTCGGCGAAGAACGCGGTGCCAGGCACGTAGGCCACCCGGGCGGTGACCGCGCGCGGGAGCATCACCTTCGCGTCCAGGCCCTCCGGCAGGGTGAGCCACACGTAGAAGCCGCCCGCGGGCACGTTCCATCGAGCCGTGGCGGGCATCAGGTCGGCGAGCGTGTCGACCATGGCGTCGCGGCGCTCGCGGTACATCTCCCGGAACTGCTTGATCTGGCCGAGCCAGTCGTGCTGGTCCAGGTACGCCGAGACCGCCAGCTGGCTGAACCCCGGCGGGCACAGGGTCGCCGACTCCTGCGCCAGGACGAGCTTCTCGCGCACCGCGTGCGGCGCCAGCGCCCAACCGACGCGGAAGCCCGGCGCGAAGGTCTTCGAGAACGACCCGAGGTAGATCACCCCTTCGGCCTCATCCGCCCGGATCGCCCGCATCGGCTCGCCGTCGAACCCGAGCAGCCCGTAGGGGTTGTCCTCCAGGATCAGCACGTCGGCGTCGAGGCAGATCTGCAGCACCTCGGCGCGGCGCTGCGCCGTCAGCGTGACGCCGGCCGGGTTGTGGTAGTTCGGGATCGTGTACAGGAACTTGATCCGTCGTCCCGAGGCTTGCACGGCGTCGACGGCCTGGCGCAGCGCCTCGGGGACCAGCCCGTGCGAGTCCATCTCCACGTGCACCACGTCGCACTCGTAGGCGCGGAACACGCCCAGCGCGCCGACGTAGGACGGCGCCTCGCAGAGCACCACGTCACCGGGGTCGCAGAACACCCGGGTGACCAGGTCGACGGCCTGCTGGGAGCCGACGGTGACCACGATGTCGTCGGGGTGCGCCTCGATGCCCTCCAGGCGCATCACATCGCAGATCTGGTCGCGCAGGTGCGGGTCGCCCTGGCCGGAGCCGTACTGCATCGCCACCGTGCCGCTGGTCCTCACCAGGTCGCCGAGAGTGGCACCGACGGCGTCGAGGGGGAGCCCGGAGATGTTCGGCATCCCGCCGGCGAGGCTGACCACCTCGGGGCGGCTGGCCACGGCGAACAGGGCCCGAATCTCCGAGGCGGTCATGCCGTGGGTCCGCGCGGCGTAGCGGTCGACGTAGCTGTCCAGCCGGGTGCTGCCCGGGCGCGAGGCGGGGCGGAAGTCGGGCATGAGGCGGGTCCTCAGACGTACGTGACGGGGGTGGCCCTCACTAGGATAGGTGCGTCATGGCCCGACGCGTCGTCCGCCTCACGAGGGACACCCTGGCCGAGCTGCCGGAGGTGGTCCGCGGCTGCCTGTTCTGGGAGCTCGACCCGGTGGCCCGGCGCCGTGCGGAGCGGGCCGGGGAGGCGGAGTCGGAGAAGGCGGCGTGGCTCTCGCGGGTGCTGCTGGAGTGGGGTTCGTGCGGGCGGGTCGTGCTCGTCGAGGGCCGGCCGGCCGGGTTCGCCCTGTACGCCCCGCCGGCGTACCTCGCAGGGTCGGCGTCCATGCCCACCGCACCGGTGGGCGAGGACGCCGTGCAGCTCGCGACCATGTACGTCGAGCCGGAGCAACGCGGTGGCGGCTTCGGGAGGCTGCTCATGCAGGCGATGGCCGGTGACCTGCTCCGGCGTGGTGGGATCCGCGCGATCGAGGCGTTCGGCGCGCAGGGCCGTCGTCACGACTCAGCGCCCGGCTGTGTGCTTCCGGCCGACTTCCTGCTCCGAGTGGGCTTCACCACCCAGCGGCACCATCCGCGCTACCCCCGCATGCGGCTGGAGCTGCGCTCCGCGCTCACCTGGCGCGAGGAGATCGAGGTCGCACTGGACCGGATCCTCGGCGTCGTACGACCCGTGCAGGTGCGCCCGTCGGCGCAGCGCCACGAGATGTAGGCGCGCCCACGGTGGTCGAGCCGCCGGAGGCCGACCACCCTCAGCCGATGTACTCGGCGAGCTCCTTGAGGATGACCGACTTGGGCCGGGCACCGACGATCTGCTTGACCACCTCGCCGCCGGAGTAGACGTTGATGGTGGGGATGCCGGTGACCCGGTAGGTCGCCGGGGTGACCGGGTTCTCGTCGACGTTCATCTTGACGAAGGTGATCTTGTCGCCATGCTCGGCGCTGATCTCCGAGAGGATCGGGTCGACCTGACGGCAGGGCCCGCACCACTCGGCCCAGAAGTCCACCAGCACGGGCTTGTCGGACTTCAGCACCTCGGTCTCGAAGTCTGCGTCGGTCACGGGCTTCATGTCGGCCACGGCGGGCTGCTCCGTTCTAGGGGTCGGACTGGAGGGGCGGGAGACTGGGGGTCGGACGGGCTGTGTCGGGGTGGACGAGGGAGGAACGCCCTCGTGGGGCGGTTTCATTCCGGGTTCGCTCCGGGCCTCGGGTCGCGCGGGAGTCAGGCCGGGACCACTTCGGCCTCGGCCAGGGTGTCGGCCACGGACCCGGCGCTGGAGGCGGCGTGGTCGGCGGCGGCCAAGAAGCGCTCGGCGTCCAGGGCTGCCGCGCAGCCGGTGCCTGCGGCCGTGACCGCCTGCCGGTAGTGGTGGTCCACCAGGTCGCCGGAGGCGAACACCCCGGCGAGGTCGGTGCGGGTGGACGGATGGTCGACCAGGACATAGCCGTTCTCGTCGAGGTCGACCTGACCGCGCAGCAGCTCGGATCGGGGGTCATGCCCGATCGCGATGAACAGCCCGGTCACCGGCAGCTCGCGGGTCCCGCCGGTCACCGTGTCGGTGAGCGTCACGCTGGTGAGCCTGTCGTCTCCGTGCAGCGCGGAGACCTGGGCGTTCCAGACGAACTCGATCTTCGGGTCCGCCTCGGCGCGCTCCTGCATGATCCGAGACGCCCGCAGCTGGTCGCGCCGGTGCACGAGGTAGACCTTGTCGGCGAAGCGGGTGAGGAACGTCGCCTCCTCCACCGCGGAGTCGCCACCGCCCACGACCGCGATCTCCTGGCCGCGGAAGAAGAACCCGTCGCAGGTGGCGCACCACGACACCCCGTGACCGGACAGCCGGTCCTCGCCGGGGAGCCCGAGCCTGCGGTAGCCCGAGCCCATCGCCAGGATCACAGTCCGGGCGTGGTGCACGGCGCCGGAACCATCGGTGACGGACTTGACCTCGCCGTCGAGCGAGACCGCGACCACGTCGTCGGGGACCAGCTGGGCGCCGAACCGCTCCGCCTGCCCGCGCATCTGGTCCATCAGCTCTGGACCCATGATGCCGTCGCGGAAGCCGGGGAAGTTCTCCACGTCGGTGGTGTTCATCAACGCGCCGCCGGCGGTGACCGAGCCCTCGAAGACCAGCGGCGCGAGTCCGGCTCGCGCGGCGTACACGGCCGCGGTGTAGCCCGCGGGCCCGGAGCCGATGACGATGACGTTGCGTACGTCGGGCATGCTCTTCCTTCGCTGGTCTGGCAGGGGGCGTGGCGGCACGGGCCACACCGTCCCAACCGATCCTAGGCGTCGGCTGTTCCCGAACCCCGGTCAACCGTCCGGCAGGACCGTCGCGTCCAGGGGACGGGCCCGGGCGCAGCCGTAGACGACCGCAACCCGGCGTCCCAGGGTGACCGGTCCGAGCACCAGCGTGGCCGAGGCGCCGCGGAACCGCACCCGGTAGGCCTGCTCGTCGGCGTGGACCGGCGGCGCGGCGCATAGGACGACGGGCGCGTCCCCGGGCGACGGCGCGGCCATCACGCCGCCCGACCCCAGCGCCCACGGGGTGAGGGCGTCGGCGATCAGCGCCGCGGCGGGCAGCGGGGCGGCCGAGGAGCCCACGGACCCGCGGAAGGCTGGCGTGACGTCTGGGGGCGCACCGGCATCGGGGGCCTCCCGCTGCAGGCGGGCGGTGCCCCCGAGCGCGGTGCCGGGAGGCTCGGCGGCGTCTGCTCCGGCACCGGCCTCCGCCTGTCCCCCTGACGTGTCGTTGCTCGTCCCGTCGCCCCCCGCGCCCCCACTACCCGTCTGCTGGACCACGGTGATCGTGCCGTAGCCCACGGCGGCCACGGCGGCGGCCGCGGCGGCCAGTGCCGGCCAGCGCCGCCGTCGGGCACGCTCCAGCGGTGTGACCACGGTGCCGGCCGGGTCGGCACCATCGGGACCGTCGGGGTCGGGCCCGGTGGGCTGCGGCTCGGTCCGGCGCCCCTTCGGCGGGGCGGTCGTGGCCCGGGTGGCGACCAGGCCGGCCAGTGCCTCCTCCAGTCGGGCCTGCACCTCCGGGGGTGTGGACACCGGGCCGCCGGCGTCGGCGAGCAGGCGGCGGACGGCGTCCTCGTCCTCCGGCCCGAGGTCGGCAGGCTCCGGCCCCGACGGTTCGGTGGGGGTCACGGGCGGCCTCCTTCCTCTGCTCGTGGGTCGCCGGGTATGGGGGGGCCGGTGGCCGCCGCCCTCGAGGATCGGACGCGCGAGCCGGTCAGGTCGTTCCCACCCGAAGGCGGAGGATCCTGGCGGTACGCCCCGAGCAGGGGCAGCAGCCGGGCCCGGCCACGCGAGCACCGGCTCTTCACCGTGCCTGCCGCGGTGCCCAGGATCTCCGCCGCCTCGGCCACCGAGAACCCCTCCATGTCCACCAGGACCAGCGCGGCTCGCTGCTCGACCGGCAGCCGGGCCAGCGCCGCGAGCACGGCGCGACGGCGTTCGCCGGCCTCGGCCGCCAGCGCCGGGTCCGTGCCCGCTCCGCCGGCGGGCACGAGGTCGCCGTCTCCGGACGACAACTCGCCGGGCAGCGGCTCGGCGGCTCGCACCGCGCGGCGGCGGAGCCGGTCCAGCGAGGCGTTCACCACGATCCGGTGCAGCCAGGTGGTGACCGCGGCCTCACCGCGGTACGACGCCGCGCGCCGGAACGCGGCGATCATCGCCTCCTGCAGGGCGTCCGCGGCGTCCTCGGGGTCGCCGGTGGTGCGCAGGGCGACCGCCCACAACCGGTCGCGATGCCGGGCGAACAGCGTGCCGAACGCGGTGTCGTCTCCCGCGAGGTGCCGACGCAGCAGCGTCCGGTCGTCCGCAGGGTCAACGCGGGTCATGACCGTACGACGACCTCGGCCACCCGGCCCTGGAAGCCGCCCTGGGCTGGCGGGAGCGAGGTCAGCCACAGCACGAGGTAGCGGGTGGTCACCGCGCTCTTCGGGGACAGCGTCACGTCCGGTCCGACCTCGGCGCCGGAGGCCACCTCGCGCAGGCCACCGAGGTCCGTCGGGGCGCTCGTCGAGCCCTCGGGAGCTGCGAGCAGGGCGAGGTTGTAGGGGCGGCCGACCAGGGTGGCGCGCACCTGGGAGACCGCGACGTCCTCGCCCAGGTCGAGCCGGAGCCCGACGCCGTCCTTGAGGCCGCCGAGGTCCGGCCGGCCCCGGTAGGTCACCGTC
>JBIOYO010000111.1:0-4903 GCA_044870175.1 Nocardioidaceae bacterium
CCTGTGGAGAAGGCGGCGCGCCGGTCCTTGACCGGGATCAGGTCGGCCGCCGGCTCGGAGTAGGACACGGTGGTGAGCCGGTCGCCGTCGAAGGTGAGGCTGGTCAGGCTGCACAGCGTGCACTGGCGGCGTCGCGGGTCGTGGAGGAACGACCGGCCCTCGGCGTGCAGCCGGGTCACCCAGATCGGCAGCTGGTGGGAGACGATGACGGCCTCCCGGCCGGGCACGGAGTGCCGTACGTCGTCGATCGCGGCGACCATGCGCTCGACGATGTGCTTGTAGGGCTCGCCCCACGACGGTCGCCACGGGTTCCACAGGTACCTCCACGCCGACGGCCGGCGCAGGATGCCGCCGCCGACGCTGAACCGCTCCCCCTCGAAGACGTTGGTGGACTCGATGACGCGAGGGTCGACGCCGACCTGGAGACTGTGCGACTCCGCGGCCGGCGCAGCGGTCTCCCGGGCGCGCTCCAGCGGGGAGGAGACCACGCGCGCGATGTCGCGGTCGGCCAGCGCGGCGGCGGCCCGGCGGGCCATGGCCTGGCCCAGCTCGGAGAGGTGGAAGCCCTCGCTGCGGCCGTAGAGCAGCCCCCCGGGGTTGTAGACCTCCCCGTGACGGACCAGATGGACTGTCGTGGTCATGTACCTGCCTCGCGGGTGGCTGTTGTGGACACGGGTACGGCGGCCGCGGCGCGGGCCGCATGCGGCAGTGCGGCGAGCACCCGGTCGAGGGCGGCGTCGTCGTGGGCCGCGGAGAGGAACCACACCTCGAACGCGCTCGGCGGGAGGTGCACCCCGCGGTCGAGCATGGCGTGGAAGAAGGCGGCATAGCGGTCGGTGCGCTGCGCCGAGGCCGCGGCGAAGTCCCGCACCGGGCCGTCGGCGAGGAAGACGCTGAACATGGTGCCGCTGGCCTGCACGACGTGCGGCACGCCGGCCTCGGCCAGCGCGGCGGAGGCGGCCTCGCGGACCACCTGGGCGGCCTTGTCGACCGTCGCGTACACGTCGTCGGTGGCCAGCCGGAGCGTGGTCAGCCCGGCGGTGGCCGCCACCGGGTTGCCGGACAGAGTGCCGGCCTGGTAGACGGGCCCGGCCGGAGCCAGCCGCGCCATGATCTGGGCGCGGCCACCGAACGCGGCGCACGGGAAGCCGCCGCCCATCACCTTGCCGAACGTCATCAGGTCCGGCGCCCAGCCCTCGACCGCGCCGTCCAGGCCCCACTGCCCGGACCGGCTGGCGCGGAACCCGGTCATCACCTCGTCGCTCACGAACAGCGCGCCGTGCTCGGCGCAGGTCTCCGACAGGAACCGGTTGAACCCCGGCTCCGGCGGGACCATGCCCATGTTGCCCGGCGCCGCCTCGGTCACGAGGCAGGCGACCCGTTCGCCGTGCTCGGCGAAGGCCGCGCGCACCGCCTCGCGGTCGTTGTAGGGCAGCACGACGGTGTCCACGGTTGAACCGGCGGGCACGCCCGGGGTCCCGGGGATCGCCAGCGTGGCCAGCCCGGACCCGGCCGCGGCCAGCAGCGAGTCGACGTGGCCGTGGTAGCAGCCGGCGAACTTCACCACCACGTCGCGGCCGGTGTAGCCGCGGGCCAGCCGGACCGCCGACATGGTCGCCTCGGTGCCCGAGGACACCAGCCGCACCTGCTCGACCGGCGTGCGGACCACCACCTCCTCGGCGAGCTCGAGCTCCGGCTCGGTGGGGGTCCCGTACGACGTGCCCCGCGAGACCGCTCGCCTGACCGCGGCGACGACCTCCGGGTGGGCGTGGCCGAGCAGCATCGGCCCCCAGGAGCCGACCAGGTCGACCAGCTGGGTGCCGTCGGCGTCGGTGAGGTACGGACCCACCGCACTGGTGATGAAGCGCGGGGTGCCGCCTACCGCGCTGAAGGCCCGGACCGGCGAGCTGACCCCGCCGGGGATGACCGCGAGCGCGCGCTGGTAGAGCGCGGCGGAGCGCGGGGCGGCCGCGGCGGGCGCGACGGGTGCGGTCACCCGGCCATCCTCTCAAGCATCACGGCCTCTCAAGCATCGCGGCGGCCTCGGCGGCCCAGTAGGTGAGCACGACGTCGGCGCCGGCGCGGCGGACCGAGGTGAGCGTCTCCAGGACCGCCCGCTCCCGGTCGATCCACCCGCGCGCGGCGGCGGCCTCGACCATGGCGTACTCCCCCGACACGGTGTACGCCGCCACGGGCACGTCGACCGCGTCGCGCACCGCGCGCACCACGTCGAGGTAGCCCAGAGCCGGCTTGACCATCACCAGGTCGGCCCCCTCGGCCACGTCGAGCAACGCCTCGCGGACCCCCTCGACGCCGTTGCGGGGGTCCTGCTGGTACGTGCGCCGGTCGCCGACGAGGGAGGAGCTCACCGCCTCGCGGAAGGGGCCGTAGAACGCAGAGGCGTACTTGGCGGAGTAGGCCAGCACCGCAACCTCATGGTGGCCGGCGGCGTCGAGAGCCGCCCGGACGGCGCCGACCTGGCCGTCCATCATCCCGCTCGGCCCGAGCACGTCGGCGCCGGCCGCCGCCTGGGCCACCGCCATCTCGGCGTACACGGCCAGCGTGGCGTCGTTGTCGACCGACCCGTCCGCGGCGAGCACCCCGCAGTGGCCGTGGTCGGTGAACTCGTCGAGACACAGGTCCGCCATCACCGGCAGGGCCTCACCCACCTCGGCCTTGACGTCCGCGATCGCGACGTTGAGCACGCCGCCGGGGTCCACCCCGCCGCTGCCCGTGGCGTCCTTGCTGACCGGCACGCCGAACAGCATGATCCCGCCCAGCCCGAGGCCTGCCGCCTCCGCCGCGGCCTTGCGCAGCGAGTCGCGGGAGTGCTGGACGACGCCGGGCATCGAGGAGACCGGCACCGGCTCGGTCGCCCCCTCCAGGACGAAGGCCGGCAGCACCAGCCCGCCGGGCCGCACCGTGGTCTCGGCGACCAGCTCGCGCAAGGCGGCGGTCCGGCGCAGTCGGCGCGGGCGGACGGCGGGGTACGGCATCGCTCAGGTGGCCTTGCGACGCGCCGACGGGCGCCGCTCGGACGGCTTCGTGACCGGCTGGCCGGCCTCGGCCATCGTGGCGCGCCGGGCGGCACCGAAGTCCGCCAGCGCGTCGACGAGCACCTCGACCGACGGGGTCGGGGCCAGCACGTCGACCCGGAGGCCGTGCTCCTCGACGGTCTTGGCGGTCGCCGGACCGATCACCGCGATCACGGTCGAGGGGTGGGGCTTGCCGGCGATGCCGACCAGGTTGCGCACGGTCGAGGACGAGGTGAACACCACCGCGTCGAACCTGCCGGTCTTGATCGCCTCACGCACGTGCGCCGCCGGCGGCGCGGCGCGCACGGTCCGGTAGGCGGTGACGTCGTCGACCTCCCAGCCGAGCTCGACCAGCCCGGCGACCAGGGTCTCGGTGGCGATGTCGGCGCGAGGCAGGAACACCCGGTTGATCGGGTCGAGCACCTCGTCGTACTCCGGCCAGTCATCGAGCAGCCCCGCGGCCGACTGCTCGCCCGACGGCACCAGGTCGGCGCGCAGCCCCCAGTCGGCCAGGCAGGCGGCGGTCTTCTCCCCGACGGCGGCGATCTTGAGCCCGGAGAAGGCGCGCGCGTCCAGGCCGTACTCGTCGAACTTCTCGCGCACCGCCCGAACCGCGTTGACGGACGTGAACGCGATCCACTCATAGCGGCCCTCGACCAGCCCGCGGACCGCCTTGTCCATCTGCTGGGGGTTGCGCGGCGGCTCCACGGAGATGGTGGGCACCTCGACGGCCACCGCGCCGTGCGCCCGCAGGCGCGCGGACAGCGCGCCGGCCTGCTCCTTGGTGCGAGGCACCAGCACGCGCCAGCCGAACAGTGGCTTGGTCTCGAACCACGACAGCGTGTGCCGTAGGTCGACGACGTCGCCGACCACCACGACGGCCGGGGCGGTCAGCCCGGCGGCGCGGACGTCCGCGGCGACACGGTCCAGCGTGGACACCACGGTGGACTGGTCGGTCGTGGTGCCGAGGCGGGTGACCGCGACCGGGGTGGTCCCCGGCCGGCCCGCCGCGACCAGGGCCGAGCCGATCTGCTCCAGCGAGCGGAGCGCGGAGAGCAGCACCAGGGTGCGGTCGTCGGCGTACTGGGCCCAGTCCACCTTGGCGTCGGCGCCGGAGACCACGGCGACCTCGCGGCTGCCCCGGGTGGTCAGCGGGATCCCGGCGTACGCCGGCACGGCGCTCGCCGCGGTCACGCCGGGGACGATCTCGAAGGCGATGCCGGCCTTCACGCAGGCCTGCGCCTCCTCGGGGCCGGATGCGTCGAGGAAGGGGTCGCCGGCCATCAGCCGGACCACCCGGCGGCCGGGCCTGGCGTGCCGGACCACGACCTTCGCCCGCGCGGCGTGGGTGAGCGGCTGCCCGTCGGTGCCGAAGCCCCCGTCGACGACCTCGCGGTCACCGGGACCGACCAGGCCTCGCACCAGCGCCTCGTGCTCGGGCACCTCGGTGACCACGACCTCGGCGGTGCGCAGCAGCTCCACCGCGCGCAGGGTGAGCAGGTCGGGGTCGCCCGGGCCGGTGCCCACGAACGAGACGTGGCCCGCGGTCCGGGTGGCGGGCTGCGACCGGGTCCGCTGCGCGGGCGGGAGGGTCATCTCGGCGGGCTGCGGTGCGAACTGGCTCATCGTCGCCTTCTCGTTCTCGTTGCGGGTGCGGGGTCGGGTGCGGGTCGGGGCCGTCGTCTGGGCCGTCGTCGGAGCCGTCGTCTGGGTCATGGCGCCCGCTCCGGGGGGAGGCCGCCGGACGGCTGCCGCGGGGGCGGGTCGTCGAGGGTGCCGGCCCCGTCCGCGAGCAGCACGGCGGCCAGCTCGGCCCCCGCCTTCGCGGCGTGCTCCGGCACGCCGGCCAGCGACCGGCGGACGGACAG
>JBIOYO010000112.1:0-4774 GCA_044870175.1 Nocardioidaceae bacterium
TCTCGACGATGGGGATCAAGTGCGTCGGCAACGCGGTGGTGCTGCACGGCGTGCCGTACTCCCCGCCGTACGTCATCTCGGCGATCGGCAACGCCGACCTGATGCTCGCCAGCGTGGACAGCAGCCCGTACATCGGTGCCTACCTCGACGCGGTGGACGCCTACGACCTGGGCTGGGACGTCCGGCGGGAGCGGCGGATCGAGGCGCCGGGCTCGGAGGCCACGACCGAGCTGGAGTACGCCCAGGTGGCCGTGGCCGGCTGAGCGCGGCAGCGCCGGAGGTTACGACACGTCCCGCTTCGCTCGCCGGCTCAACCAACGCAGCGGCTCACTGGCCGTTCTGCTGTGCCGGCGGGGTGCTCGGGCTGCCGGTCGGCGTCGGCGTCGGGGTCTCCGTGGGCGTCGGCGTCGGGGTCTGCGTCGGCTCCTCGTACGCCGACACGGTGATCGTCACGGTGCTGCCGCGGGACTGCTCGCTCAGCGCCTGCGGGCTCTGGGCCAGCACGCGACCCTTCTCCGCGGGGGTGGTGGAGTCCCGCACCACAGTCACCTCGAAGCCGGCGTCGGCGAGCTTCTTCTTCGCCTGCGCCTCGGTGAGCCCGACGACCGACGGGACGGTGACCGGGCCGCTGGACCACGAGACCACGACCGTGGACCCGACCGGGACGGTCTCGGCGGCCTGCGGGTCGGTCGCGATGACGCTGTCGCGCGCCGCGTCGGACTCCTCCTCGCGGAGCTCCACCTCCAGGTCGAGGGCCTCCAGCTGGCGCTTCGCGGCGCCCTTGTCCTGCCCGATGACGTAGGGGATGGTCACCTGCTCGGTGCCGGCGGAGACCACCACGTCGACCTCGGAGCCGTCGGCCACCTGCGAGCGGGCCGCCGGGTCCTGGGAGATGACCCGGTTGCGCGGCACGTCGTCGGAGTTCTCCCGGGTGACGTCTCCCAGGGCCAGCCCGGCGCTCTGCAGGCGCTGCTCGGCCTCGCCCAGGGTCATGTTGGCCAGCGACGGCACCGACACCTGCTCGTCGCCGGAGCCGAACAGGGACAGGCCGGCGGCGACCCCGCCGGCGAGCAGCGCCAGCACCAGGACCAGCAGCAGCACCATCGGCCAGCGGCGCCGGGCCGGCGTCTCGTACTCGTCGGCTCCGGCCAGCAGCGTCGTCGGCTCGGCGGGCGGCTCGGCCGGGGGCGGCGCCGGGGTGGGGGCGGCCACGGGCTTGCCTGCGAGGTACCGCTCGATGTCGGAGCGCATCGCGGCGGCGCTGGCGTAGCGCTCGTCGGTGCGCTTGGCCAACGCCTTCATCACGATCGCGTCGATCTCCCGCGGCAGGGTCGGCTCGAACGTCGAGGGCGGCTGGGCCTGCTCGCGGACGTGCTGGTAGGCCACCGACACGGGGCTGTCGCCGACGAACGGCGGCCGGCCGGTGAGCAGCTCGTAGAGCAGGCAGCCGGTGGAGTACACGTCGCTGCGCGAGTCGACGGTCTCGCCGCGTGCCTGCTCGGGGGAGAGGTACTGCGCGGTGCCGACGACGGCTGCGGTCTGCGTCATCGTCGAGGACGCGTCGGTGACCGCCCGGGCGATGCCGAAGTCCATCACCTTGACGTCGCCGGACGGGGTGAGCATCACGTTGGCCGGCTTGATGTCGCGGTGCACGATGCCGGCGCGGTGGCTGTAGTCCAGCGCCGCCAGGATGCCCGCGGTGATCTCCAGCGCCCGCTCGGGGAGGATCTTGCGGCCCTCGCGGAGGATGTCGCGCAGGGTGCGCCCGGCGACGTACTCCATAACGATGTACGGCTGCGCGTGGGACCCGTCCGGCGCCATCTCCTCGCCGGTGTCGTAGACCGACACGATCGCCGGGTGGTTCAGCGCCGCCGCGGCCTGGGCCTCGCGGCGGAACCTGGCCTGGAACGTCGGGTCGGTGGCCAGGTCGGTACGCAGCCGCTTGACCGCGACCACCCGGCCGAGCCGCACGTCGGTGCCCTTGCGGACCTCCGCCATGCCGCCCCTGCCGAGCAGCTCGGCGACCTCGTAGCGTCCCCCGAGGATCACTGCCCGATCACCGCCTCCATCACGCTCTTCGCGATCGGCGCGGCCAGCCCGCTGCCGGAGATCGCGTCGCGCGCGACCCCGGCGTCCTCGACCAGCACCGCGACGGCGACCTCCGGCGCGTCGGCGGGGGCGAAGGACACGAACCAGGCGTACGGCGGGCGGTCCGCCTGGCTCTGCGCGGTCCCGGTCTTGCCGGCCACCTTGACGTCCGGGATCTGCGCCGTGGTGCCGGTGCCCTGGTCGACCACCTCGATCATCATCTGGGTCAGCTCCCGGGCGTGAGCCGACGACATGGCGCGGCTCAGCGTGTGCTCGTCGGTCTTCTCCAGGACGCTGAGGTCGGGCGCGCGCACCTCGTCGACGAGGAACGGCTCCATCACCTCACCGCCGTTGGCGATGCCCGCGGCGACCATCGCCATCTGCAGGGGCGAGGCGGCCACCTCGAACTGACCGATGGCCGACAGCGCGGTCTGCGGTGGGTCCGGGTCCTGCGGGAACACGCTCACGGCCGTGCGGTTGATGTCGGGGAAGTAGCGCCGGTTGAAGCCGAACTTCTCGGCCTGCTCGCGCAGTGCGGCGGCGCCGAGGTCGAGCCCGACCGACCCGAACGCCACGTTGCAGGAGACCATCAGGGCCTGGGTCAGGCTGATCTGGGCGCCGCCGCAGGTGCCGCCGCCCTCGTTGGGCAGGGTGCGGTCGGTCTGCGGGAGGTCCAGCGCCGCGCCTCCGGGCACCGGCGTGTCCGGGTCGTAGTCACCGCTCTCCAACGCGGCCGCCGCCGTCACGAGCTTGAACGTGGACCCCGGCGGCAGGATCTCCCGGCTGGCCCGGTTGCGCAGCGGCCCGTCGTCGTCGGCGGAGAGCCGCTCGTAGGCACGGCGGGCCTCGGCGAAGTCGTGCGAGGCCAGCTGGCGCGGGTCGTACGACGGGGAGGACACCAGGGCCAGCACCTTGCCGCTGCTCGGCTCCAGCGCGGCCACGGCGCCCTTCACGGTCTGGCCGAGCGCGAGGAGCCCGTCGTAGGCCGCCTTCTGCGCGGCGGGGTCGATGGTGAGCGTGACGCTGCCGCCCTGGGGCTGGGTGTTCTTGACCAGGTCGACCAGCCGGTCCACGAACAGCCGGCTGTCGCTGCCGGAGAGGATGTCGTTCTGGGTGAGCTCGATGGCGTCGCTGCCGTAGAGGTAGGAGAAGAACCCGGTGACGTGGGCGTACTGGAACGGCGCCGGGTAGCGCCGCTGGAACTTGTACCGGTCGTCCACGGGCACGCTCTCGGCGACCGGGTCGTCGGCGACGAGGATGGCGCCGCGCTCGCGGGAGTACTCCGCGTCGCGGGCGCGCCGGTTGTCGTTGCGGTCGTTGAGGCCGCCGGCCCCGACGTACTGCAGGTAGGTGGCGTTCAGCAGCAGCGCCAGGAACAGCACCATGCAGAAGGCGGCGAGCCGCCGGATCGGGGTGTTCATCGCAGCCGCACCACCTGGGTGGCGTCGTCCTCGTCGGGCGCGAGCAGCGTCGGCGGCGGACGGCGGGCCTGGTCGGAGATCCGCAGCACCAGCGCGACCACGACCCAGTTGGCGACCAGGGAGGAGCCGCCGTACGACAGGAACGGCGTGGTGAGCCCGGTCAGCGGGATCAGCCGGGTGACGCCGCCGATGACGACGAACACCTGCAGTGCGAGCACCACGCCGAGGCCGGACGCGACCAGCTTGCCGAAGCCGTCACGGCAGACCAGAGCGGTGCGCAGGCAGCGCTCGACGACCAGCGCGTACATGAGGATCACCGCCATCACGCCGGTGAGGCCGAGCTCCTCCCCGATCGAGGGCAGGATGAAGTCGGAGTAGGAGAAGGGGATCGAGGAGGGCGAGCCCTGCCCGAGCCCGCGGCCGACCAGCCCGCCCCAGGCCATGGCGTACATCCCCTGGATGACCTGGAAGTGCGCGTCGGGGTCGCCGAACGGGTCCAGCCAGGCCTGCACCCTGCTCTGCACGTGCCCGAACAGCAGGTAGGCCACGTAGGCGCCGGCGGCGAACAGCACGGTGCCCACCACGAGCCAGCCGGGCCGCTCGGTGGCGACGTACAGCATCACCAGGAAGATGCCGAAGAAGAGCAGGCTGGACCCGAGGTCGCGCTGGAACACCAGCACGGCGAGGCTGATCAGCCACATCGCCATGACCGGGCCGAGGTCGCGGCCGCGGGGGAAGTCGATGCCGAGGAACCGCCGCCCGGCCAGGGCCAGCGCGTCGCGGTGCAGGTCCAGGTAGCCCGCGAACGCGACGACGAGGAGAACCTTGGCGATCTCGCCGGGCTGGAAGCTGTAGCCGAAGAGGTTGATCCAGATCCGCGCGCCGTTGATCTCCCGGCCGATGCCCGGAAGCATCGGCAGCACCAGCAGCACGATCGCCGTGAGCCCGAAGGTGTAGGTGAACGCCTGAAGCCGCCGGTGGTCCGGCAGCAGCACCAGGACCACGACGAACAGCACCACGCCCAGGGTCATCCAGCCGAGCTGCTTCTCGGCCAGCGACCCGGTCCCGCGGGCCCCGGAGGCGTCGAGCCGGGACAGCATCGCCAGCCCGAGGCCGTTGAGCGCGGCCACCACGGGCAGCAGCACCGGGTCGGCGTACGGCGCCCGCCACCGCACCACGAGGTGCGCCCCGAGGCTCAGGGCCACCAGCCAGCCGCCGTAGCCGAATATGTTCGCCGGCACCTCTCCGTCCAGGCCGAGCCCCAC
>JBIOYO010000113.1:0-4336 GCA_044870175.1 Nocardioidaceae bacterium
GCCGGTGACCAGGTCATCGACGGCTGGTCGGGCGCCGCCTTCGGGCCGGCTCCGGGTGCCCAGGTCGCGGGCCTGCTGAGCCAGGTCGAGCCGATCTTCCCGGGCATGACCGCCGCGTACACCGGGCGGGCCTACCGCGACGCCTGGTGGCTCAACCCGTGGTCCAAGGGCGCCTACACGTGCCCCAAGCCCGGTCAGTACACCTCGACGTTCGGCGTCGAGGCGCTGCCCGAGGGCGGCGTCCACTTCGCCGGGGAGCACACGAACACCGACTACTACGGCTTCCTCGAGGGCGCCGTCGGGTCGGGAGAGCGTGCGGCCAAGGAGGTCGCGCGGAGCTGACTCGTGCCCGGCACCGCGTCCATGGCGGCCGAGGGACCGGCCAGCGACTGCCAGAACCCGCAGCTGTGCTCGCGCAGGTAGGCCTGCCGGCTGATCGTGTGGCTTCGCCCGGCGGGGCGCAGGGACATGATCCTGTGCATGGCGTCGTACGCCGGCCAGGGCGCGAGCCAGCGGCCTCCGGGGTGGCCGGTGAACACGAACCGGCTCCAGTAGCGCACCATGTCACGGGCCAGCTGGCGCTCACCGGCGTCGAAGGTGGGAGCGATCGGCGTGCCGTTGTCGAAGCCCGGGAAGAGGTAGGCCAGCTCGGCGGCGTGCCCGGCGCCCCACACGTAGCCGGGGATCGGCTGCAGGCCGGGCCCCCGGCGGGCGGCGAACTCGTAGGCATACGTGCGGACGTAGCGGGCGAAGGTCTCGGTGAGCTGCAGGCTCGGGCAACCGCCGATGCCTACCGCGAGCCCGGCGTCGGTGAAGATCGCGCCGGCCAGGTACGCCGGGGTGAGCTGGTCGGCCTCGGCCGGCCACGGGTAGCGGGCCAGGACGGCGTCCGCCAGGTCGCCGAAGACCGCAGTGACGAAACCGGCGTACTCCTGCTCGGTCCACCCGATCGCACCGGCCATGAAGGTGCGGCCCTCGTCGCGGTTGGCGCCGACGACGAGCGGGACCCGGGTGAAGCGACCGGCGTCGACCGCGTCCTGCAGGGGCACCGGGAAGACCCGCGTGCCGCTGGTCAGCGTCGGTGAGAACGACGCGGTGGCGTCGAGCAGGGCCGCGGCGGACTGCCGCCGAAGACAGGCCAGCCGGGTCGCGGCATCTGCGCAGCCGGCCCCCTCAGCGGCGGCGACGCTGTCGGCGCGGGTCTGGGCGCGGGTGCGGCTGTAGCAGGAGCCGCTCTGCATCATCGCCTGCGCGAACATGCCTCGCGAGCCGCGGGCCACCAGGTGGCCGCACACCGAGAACGCGCCGGCCGACTCGCCTCCGACCGTGACCCGGCGCGGGTCCCCGCCGAACGCGCGGATGTTGGCGCCAACCCAGCGGAGAGCCGCCTGCTGGTCGAGGAAGCCGAAGTTGCCCGCCCCGCTGTGGGCCAGGCCCGGGAGGCCGAGGAAGCCGAGGACGCCGAGCCGGTAGTTCATCGACACGACGACCGCGTGCCCCTCGCGGACGATCTTCTCCCCGCCGGCCTGGTTCGAGCTGCCGTTGACCAGACCGCCGCCGTGGATGAAGACGTACACGGGCAGGTGCGCGGACCGGCGGGCGCCGGTGGGGCGCTGGACGTTGACGAACAGGCAGTCCTCGGCGTCCGACCGCGGCCCGTTCGTGCTCTCCAGGGCGGCGCAGCGGGCGCCGTACTGCGTGGCGTCGCGGACGCCCTGCCAGTGGCCGGCCGGGCGAGGGGGCCGCCACCGCAGCCGGCCGACCGGCGGCGCGGCGTACGGGATGCCGAGGAAGCTGTCGACCCCCTCGGCACTGGACCCGCGCAGCGTGCCCTGCGTGACGTGCACGACGGGTGCCTCCGCGGCGGGGCTCCCGCTGGGGGACGCCGCGGCGGACGCGGGTCCGGTCAGCGTACTGAGGGAGAGGGCGGCGGCGGCGATACTGCCGGCCGCGGTCCCGAGAGAGGCCATGCGCTCAGTCGAGTCCTCTGCCGCAGGGTGCGTCAAGCCCGGCAGCCTGAGCCCGGCACCCCTGAGCCCGGCACCCGAGCCCGGCACCCTTGAGCCCGGGGGCATGGCGCCACCAGACTGGCGCCGTGCCGACCGACCTCACCGACGCCGAGCCCCTGCTCCCGACCGTCGCCGTGCTGACCAGTGGCGGTGACGCCAGCGGGATGAACGCCGCCGTCCGGGCGGTCGTGCGGACCGGGCTCAGCCTCGGGATCAAGGTGTTCGCGGTCCGGGAGGGCTACCGCGGACTGATCGAGGGTGGCGCGGCGATCAAGCGGATGCGGCCCGGCGACATGGGCGGGGTCATCCAGCGCGGCGGCACGACGATCGGCAGCTCGCGCTCGACGGACTTCCGCTCCCGGGACGGCCGCCGGCGGGCGGTCCGCAACCTGCTCACCCACGGCATCGACGCGCTTGTCGTGATCGGCGGCGACGGCAGCCTGTCGGGGGCCAACCTGCTGCGCGAGGAGTGGCCCGGGCTCGTCGAGGAGCTGGTCGCCGCGGGTGAGGTGACCGCCGAGACCGCAGCCGGCCATCCGTACCTCCGCCTGGCCGGCCTCGCGGGCTCCATCGACAACGACATGTTCGGCACCGACATGACTATCGGCACCGACACTGCCCTGCACCGGATCATCGAGGCACTGGACTCCATCCGCAGCACGGCCTCCAGCCATCAGCGGGCGTTCGTCGTGGAGCTGATGGGCCGCAACTGCGGCTACCTCGCCCTGACGGCCGCCCTGGCGTGCGGCGCCGTCCGCACCTACATTCCCGAGCGTCCCCCGGACACCGACGACTGGGCCGAGGACCTGTGTGCGGCGATGCGCGCCGGCGCGGCGGCCGGCCGGCGGCAGAACCTCGTGCTGGTGGCCGAGGGTGCCAAGGACCGCGACGGCACACCGATCAAGGTCGCGGACGTCAAGCGGGAGGTCGAGGAGCGCCTCGGCGCCGATGTCCGGATCACCATCCTCGGTCACGTCCAGCGGGGCGGGTCGCCCAGCGCGTACGACCGGTTCATGGGCACCACGGTGGGTCACGCCGCCGTGCACCAGCTCCGTGCCGCGACCCCGGACGCGCCGCCCCAGCTGATCGGGGTGCGCGGGAACACGGTGACGAGCTCGCCGCTGATGGACTGCGTGGAGAAGACCCGCGCGGTGGCCGAGCGGATCGCCGCCCGCGACTACGACGGCGCGATGCAGCTGCGCGGGGGCAGCTTCGGCGACCTGTACGACATCCTGCACACGATGGAGCAGGCGGCCCCCAAGCCGCCGCCGCCCGGGCACACGAAGTTCCGGCTCGCTGTCGTGCACGGCGGCGGTCCGGCCCCGGGGATGAACACGGCGGTCCGCTCGGCGGTGCGGCTGGCCCTGGACCGCGGCTACGAGATGGCCGCCGTGCGCGGCGGCTTCCGCGGGCTGCGCGACGGCGACGTCGAGGAGTTCGGCTGGATGAGCGTCAGCGAGTGGGTGTGGTCGGGAGGAGCCGAGCTCGGCACGAACCGGTACGTGCCAGACGAGGCCGGCGTCGCGGCCATCGCCCGGCAGGTCGCCGACCACCGGATCGACGGGCTGCTGGTGATCGGGGGCTGGACCGCCTACCTGGCGGCGTACCGGTTGCACGAGAGCCGCGCCGCGCACCCCGTCCTCGCGCTGCCGATCGTCTGCCTGCCGGCCACCATCAACAACGACCTGCCGGGCACCGACATCAGCATCGGCTCGGACACCGCGCTGAACAGCATCGTCAGCGACGTCGACAAGATCAAGCAGTCCGCGGTCGCCACGCGCCGCTGCTTCGTCGTGGAGGTGATGGGCCGCGACTGCGGCTACCTCGCGCTCACCAGTGGTGTCGCCACCGGCGCCGAGCGGGTCTACCTGCCCGAGGAGGGCATCACGCTGGACGACCTGATCGCCGACGTGCAGCAGCTCACCAAGGGGTTCCGCGCCGGGAAGCGGCTCGGGCTGCTGATCCGAAACGAGAACGCCGACCCCGTCTACACCACCGGCTTCATCCGGCGGCTGCTGCAGAAGGAGGGGGGAGACCTCTTCGACGCTCGCGAGGCGATCCTCGGCCACGTCCAGGAGGGCGGCGACCCGTCCCCGTTCGACCGGATCTTGGCCACCCGGCTGGCGGCGCGATGCGTCCAGTACCTCGCCGAGCAGCTGGAGTGGGGCCAGCGGGGCAGCGCGATGATCGGCTACCAGGCCGGCCGGCTGGCCTTCACCGACCTCGCCGGCTACCCCACCCTCGTGGAGCCCGACGCGCAGCGACCCGTCCAGCAGTGGTGGATGGAGCGGCGCCCCCTCGCCGCCGTCATGGACGCGGGCGGCTGA
>JBIOYO010000114.1:0-3602 GCA_044870175.1 Nocardioidaceae bacterium
GTGCCAATGCTACTGCCGCGCACCCCATAGGCTGGCCCGATGCCGACCGCTGACGGCAGCTTCGCCGAGGTGGCGGACCGGGTGTGGGTGGCCCGGCACGGCTACCTCGACGTGACCGTGACGGTAGTGGCCGGCGAGGCCGGGGTCCTCGTGGTCGACGCCCATGCCTCGCTGGCCCGGGGCCGGGAGGTGCTGGCGCAGGCTCGCCGGCTCTGCGCCGGCCCGGTCCGCGCTCTGGTCCTCACCCATGCCCACTTCGACCACGTGCTCGGGACCGCGGCCTTCCGGGAGGGTGAGCCGGACCTTCTCGTGCACGCGCACGAGGTGGCGGCCGCCGAGCTGCCCGGCCACCTGGCCGAGCTGCGGGCCGGGTTGGCCGCCGAACCCCTCGCCGGCCCGGCCGCTCCTCTGCGTGAGGAGATCCAGGCGACGCCCGCGGTCGCCCCGGACCGGGTGTTCTCCTCGGTCGCCGCACTCGACCTCGGCGAGCGGTACGTCGAGCTGGCCCACCTCGGCCGCGGTCACACCGGCGGTGACTGCGTCGTCCGCGTGCCCGACGCCGATGTGGTCATCGCCGGGGACCTGGTCGAGGAGTCCGGACCCCCCGGCTATGGCCCGGACAGCCACCCGTTGGAGTGGCCGCGGACCCTGGACCTGGTGCTCGGGCTGCTGGGCGAGCACACCGTGGTGGTGCCGGGCCACGGCGCCTGCGTCGACCGGCGCTTCGTGGCGTCCCAGTGCGCGGACGTCATGGCCGTGGCGGACACGATCCGGGAGCTGGCCGCCACGGGTGTCCCGGTTGCCGACGCCCTCAGCCGTGGCTCCTGGCCCTACCCAGCCGACCACCTTCGCGACGCGGTCCGCCGCGGCTACGCGCAGCTCCCGCCGGGTGGTCGCTCGCTGCCGCTGGCGTGACAGGCCGGCAGATCCCCATGGGATGCAGCCGGTCTGCCGCTCCCCACGACGGACGCGTCATGGGAAGCGGCAGGGAACCATGGGAGGCCCCGGCGGGACGACCGGTCACGCGCGGCGGTGACCGGCGCACCCCGAGCGCACGAACCAGGTCAGCCCGAGCAGGACCCAGAACGGGAACCAGGGGAAGCCGGTCAGCAGCGCGAGCAGGAACAGCCCCAGCAGGACCGGGAACACCGGCAGCAACCCCCAGACGCCGGGACCGCGGCGGCGGGTCCGCCGTGCCGGGCGGACCGGTGCCGAGCGAGCCTGGGGCTCCCTGGAGTCCTTGGGAGCGGTGCGGCCGTGCGGCGCGGGCAGGTCGACGAACAGGGGCCGCAGGCCGGACTCGGTGCGCGCCGCCCAGGCCGCGGCCGCCCGCTCGTCGAACTCGTCCTTGGTGAGCCGGCCGGCCGCATAGTGCTCGCCGAGCGCGGTGACGGCCTGCTCACGCTCGGTGTCGCCGATGCGGACCTCGCGGTTTCGAAGGCTTGCCGACTCGTTCCACTCGCTCACTGCGGGTCCCCGTCCGCCAGCAGGCCGTACAGTCGGCGGCGCGTGTCGGCGAGGATCTCCACCGCCTCCGCCTGCTGCTGCCGCGTGCCAGAGGTCGCCACCTGCCACACCGCGGCCATGACCTGGCCGATCACCGGTTTCATGTCGTGCGGCTCCCCTCTCGCCGAGTCCTCCTCGAAAGGGCGCCAGGTGCCGGCCAGCTCCTCGGTATGGGACTCGACGTACGAGCGCCCCTCGTCGGTCAGCCGCAGCAGCCGCCGGCCGCCTGCGTCGTCACCCTCGACCAGCCCCTCGTCCTCCAGCTGCTGGATGGTGGGGTACACCGAGCCGGGGCTCGGCTTCCACGCGCCCCCGCTGCGCTCGGCGATCTGCTGGATGACCTGGTAGCCGTTCATCGGCTCCACCGCGAGCACGTCGAGGATCGCGGCGCGGACGTCGCCCCGGCGCACCTTGGGCCCGCGCGACCCCCCCGGCCCGGTGCCCGCCTGGAGCTGCCCGATCAGCCCGGTCACCCACGGCGGCGGACCGCTGTGCCGCCACGCCCTTCCCCCATGACCCCACTCGTCCCAACCTGGTCCGCCCATGACTTCCCCTCTCTTCACACGACCCGTCGCGATGTGCTGACGATAGATCGCGAGCGGTCGCGAGACAAGAGCCCAGCTGGGCGATGCCATCGGGTTCCGACGTGCTGGCGCAGCAACGACGGGCATCACGGCGGAGAGCCCCCGGTCAGGCCGCCCGGTCAGGCCGCCCGGTTCAGCCGCCTACGGATCCGCTGGGCGGTGTCACCGGGGTGGGCGAGGTCGTCCCAGGTCACGCGGAGCATCGACCACCCCGGTAGCAGCTCGCGGATGCGGTCCTCGCGTCGCTTCTCCTCGAACACCGCGTCGCCGGGGCTGCGGCCGGGACCAAGCAGCCTGCCGTACTTGGCCCGCCCGTCGAACTCGACGAGCAGCCGGTGCTCCGGCCAGGCCAGGTCGACCCGCGCGACGAGGCAGCCGAGCTCGTCGCGGATCTGAAACTGCGTGCACGGGGCCGGCAGTCCCTGGGCCCAGCAGAGGTGTCGCAGCCTCGACTCACCCACCGACTCCGCACCGGCATCGGCGAGCCGCACCGTGACCTGGAGGTGCTGGGTGCCAGGCCACTGCGCCATCCGATCGTGCTGGACGAGCAGCTCCTCGACCGTGGCCGCGCCGGTGTTGAGCGCCGAGTCGAGGACCACGAGGCCGCGCTCCACGTCGAGCAGCGACGCCGTCTCGAGCGCCGCCCGTGCAGGCGTGGTGACCCAGTGCCCGGCACGCCGCGTGACGTCGCCGGCGAAGCAGGCGCACTCGTGGTGGACGAGGTCGGGCTCGGTCCGGCCGGCCCCCTCGTCCAGCCGCGTCACGTGCACCCGGCTCAGGTCGGCCCCCCACACGAGCAGGCCGTGCGCCACGACCGCGCTGGTGTGGCTCAGCGCCACCCGATCTCCCAGCGAACGCATCACGGCCAGGCTCCGCAGGCGGTGCCGCTGCTCCTCGTCCGCGGCCTCCCACACGGCCACCGACGTGTAGGCACCAGGACGGACTCGGGTCCACGCCCGGCCACGGACCTGCCGGGCGATGGCCTTGTCGTCGTACCCGAGCGAGAGCACCTCGGCGCGCACGAACACGTCCCCGGCCGACTGTGGGGCGAGCACCTTCTCCACGTTGTCCATGGCCCCAGGGTCGTCCGGCGAGGTCCCCTCGGCGACCTGCTCGTCACGGCTTGGGGACGACGGGCCCGGCTCGGCCGCGGTGGACGGTTTCTGGCCCGGTGGTCGCAACAGGTACGACGCTGCCCACGACGCCCTGCCACTGCCCACGACGCGTACGCCATGGGAGGCGGCGAACGAGCTGGCCACCATGGGAGTCTGCCCACCACGACACCGCCGCATGGCCGCGAGCGCTCTGAGGGCGGTCCTCCGCGAAACGTCGAGGCGGCCCTGGTCGGTAGGCTCGAGGAGCCGACCGACCCGTCACGCAGGAGGCCGCATGACCACTCCGACGCCCCCGCCGGACGGCCCGGAGCGGCCGACCCCGCCCGCCGGCCAGGGCCAGCCCCCACCGCAGCCCCAGCGCTATCCGCCGCAGCCCCCGCCGCAGCCGTACCCCGCG
>JBIOYO010000115.1:0-5325 GCA_044870175.1 Nocardioidaceae bacterium
CGCTCGGTCGAGCGGAAGCCCTACACGCGCCGGCCCTACGCGCCGTTCCGGACCACCACGCTGCAGCAGGAGGCGTCGCGCAAGCTCGGGCTCGGCGCCTCCCAGACGATGTCGATCGCGCAACGGCTGTACGAGAACGGTTTCATCACCTACATGCGCACCGACTCGGTCACCCTGAGCGAGTCCGCGGTCGCGGCCGCCCGTGACCAGGTGCGCGAGCTGTTCGGCGCCGACTACCTTCCCGACTCCCCGCGGGCGTACCGGTCGAAGGTGAAGAACGCGCAGGAGGCGCACGAGGCGATCCGGCCGGCCGGCGAGCGCTTCCGCACTCCCGCGCAGACCGGGCTCACCGGCGCGGAGTTCCGCCTCTACGAGCTGATCTGGATGCGCACGGTCGCCTCGCAGATGAAGGACGCGCAGGGGTTCAGCGTCTCGGTGCGGCTCGGTGGGCAGGCGGCCACGGGCGAGGAGGTCGGGTTCGCGGCGAGCGGGCGGGTGATCACCTTCCACGGCTTCCTCAAGGCGTACGTCGAGGGGTCGGACGACCCCGAGTCGGAGTCCGACGACTCCCAGTCCCGGCTGCCGGGCGTGGTCGAGGGTGACCGGGTGACCGCCGCGGCGCTGCGGTCGGTGGGTCACGAGACCAAGCCCCCGGCCCGGTACACCGAGGCCACCCTCGTGCGCGAGCTCGAGGAGCGCGACATCGGCCGCCCGTCGACGTACGCCTCGATCATCGGCACCATCCTGGCCCGCGGGTACGTGTACAAGAAGGGCACGGCGCTGGTGCCGTCCTGGCTGGCGTTCGCCGTCGTCCGGCTGCTGGAGGAGCACTTCTCCCGGCTGGTCTCCTACGAGTTCACCGCCTCCATGGAGGAGGTGCTCGACGACATCGCGGCGGGCAACCGCGACCGGGTCAGCGAGCTGGCACGGTTCTACTTCGGCAACGGCGCCGGCGGCGTGGAGGGCCTGCACAAGCTGGTCACCGAGCTCGGCGAGATCGACGCCCGCGAGCTGGCCACGTTCGGAGTCGGGGAGGGCATCGACCTGCGCGTGGGCCGCTACGGACCGTACGTCGAGGACGGCGAGGGGCGTCGCGGCAACGTGCCCGACGACCTGCCGCCCGACGAGCTCACCGTCGAGAGGGCCAAGGAGCTGCTGGCGAACCCCGCCGGCGCCGAGCGCCCTCTCGGCACCGACCCGGAGACGGGGCTCCCGGTGGTGGTGCGGAACGGGAGGTACGGCCCGTACGTCACCGAGGTGCTGCCGGAGGAGCCGTCGACGGGCTCAGGGCGGCGTTCGCGCACCGCGAAGCCGCGGACCGCCTCCCTGTTCACGTCGATGAGCCCGGAGACGGTCAGCCTCGGCGACGCGCTGCGGCTGCTCACCCTGCCGCGCGTGGTCGGCGCCGACCCGGGGTCGGGCGAGGAGATCACCGCCCAGAACGGCCGCTACGGGCCGTACCTGCGCAAGGGCGGCGACTCCAGGTCCCTGGAGAGCGAGGAGCGGCTGTTCGACGTCACCCTCGAGCAGGCGCTGCAGCTCTTCGCCGAGCCGAAACGGCGCGGGCGGGCCGCCGCGAACCCCGGCCGCGAGCTCGGCGAGGACCCGGCCACCGGCCGCAAGGTCACGCTGAAGAGTGGGCGGTTCGGCCCCTACGTCACCGACGGCGAGGTCAACGCGACCCTGCGCCGCGACGACGACGAGGCGACGGTCACGCTGGAGCGCGCCGCGGACCTGCTCGCCGAGAAGCGCGCCAAGGGCCCGTCGCCGAAGAAGCGGCCCGCCAAGAAGGCGGCGGCCACGAGGACCCCCGCGAAACGGACGGCCACCCAGAAGGCGACGACCAAGACGGCGACCGCCAAGAGCACGACCGCCAAGAAGGCGCCCGGCGCCGCATAGGGTGGGCTCGGTGAGCGAGCAGGTCGGGGCGCGGCGTGAGCCCGGCGGCTCTCCGAGGTCGGTGCTGCAGATCCCGGACTTCCGCCGGCTCTGGGTCGGGCTCGGCCTCTCCAGCCTCGGCGACTGGCTCGGGCTGCTCGCGCTGACCGCGATGGCCGGCCGGTTCGCCGGCTCCTACGCCACCCAGAACTACGCCATCGCCGCGGTGCTGCTCCTGCGGGTGCTGCCGCCGCTGGTGATCGGTCCGGTGGCCGGCTACGTCGCGGACCGGCTCGACCGGCGTACGACGCTGGTGTGGGGTGACGTCGCCCGCGGCGTGCTGTTCGCGAGCATCCCGCTGGTCGGCACGCTGTGGTGGGTGTTCGTCGTGACCGTCCTGGTGGAGACCGTGAGCACGGTCTGGGGGCCGGCGAAGGACGCCACGGTGCCCAACCTCGTGCCCGCGGACCGGCTCGAGACCGCCAACCAGCTCAGCCTGACCACGACGTACGGCTCCGCCCTGCCGGCCGCAGCCCTGTTCGCGGTCCTGTCCCTTGTGGACCGGGTCCGGCCGGAGGCCTTCGGCGGGCTCGAGCGCGGCGCCGAGGACGTCGCGCTGTACCTCAACGCGCTGACCTTCATCGTCTCCGCCGTCGTCATCGCCCGGCTGCGCCACATCCCGCGCGGCCCGGCCGACACGGACCGCACCGGGCTGGTCCGCGTGGTCCTCGACGGCTGGGCCTACGTGGCCGGGACGCCGCTGGTGCGCGGGCTCGTCGTCGGCATCGTCGGGGCGTTCATGGCCGGGGGGGTCGTGGTGGCGCTGGCCCGCACCTTCGTGGCCGACCTGCGCGGCGGCGACTCCGGCTACGGGCTGCTGTTCGGAGCGGTGTTCCTGGGGCTGGGGCTGGGCATGTGGGCGGGCCCCCGCCTGTTCGGCCGGCTGCCGCGCGCGAGGGTGTTCGGCATCGCGCTGACGGCCTGCGGGCTGCTGCTGTTCCCCGTGGCGCTGACCCCCCGCCTGGAGGTCGTGGTGGCGCTCGCGGTCGCGGTCGGCTTCTGCGCCGGAGCCGCGTGGGTCACCGGGAACACGCTGCTCGGCCTGGAGGTGCCCGACCACCTGCGTGGACGCACCTTCGCGTTCGTGTCGTCCCTGATGCGGCTCGCGCTCGCACTGGTTCTCGCGGTCGCCCCGCTGGTGGCCGGGTCGATCGGCCGGGTGCAGCTCGGCCCGGCCGGCGCCACCGGCGAGCACTGGTTCAGCTACCGCGGCGCGGCGGTCACGATCCTGGCCGCCGCGGTGCTGATGACCGCTGTCGGCGTGGCGTCGTACCGTCAGATGAACCCGAGGCCGACAACCAGAGAGGCTCGCCGGTGAGCGACCCGCGCGACGCCGGCGCGTGCCGAGGCGGCGTCTCGAGCACCGGCCTGTTCGTCGCGCTCGAGGGCGGCGAGGGGGCCGGCAAGTCGACCCAGGCCGAGCGCCTCGGCCGGTGGCTGCGCGCGGCCGGTCACGACGTGGTGCTGACCCGTGAGCCGGGAGCGACCACCGTCGGCCGCCGGCTGCGCGACCTGGTGCTCGACCCGGCGACCGGGCCGATGGCGGCCCGCACCGAAGCCCTGATCTACGCCGCGGACAAGGCCGAGCACGTCGAGGAGGTGGTCCGTCCTGCGCTGGACCGTGGCGCGGTCGTGGTCACGGACCGGTACGTCGACTCGACGCTGGCCTACCAAGGCGCCGGCCGTGACCTCGCCGCGGCCGACCTGGAGCGGCTCGCCCGCTGGGCCACCGCCGGCCTGCGCCCGCACCTGACCGTGCTGCTGGACCTCGACCCCGACGACGGCATGAGGAGGTTCGCCGCCCGGGACCGGATCGAGGCGGAGTCGTCGCAGTTCCACCGCCGGGTCCGGGCGTCCTTCCTCGCATTGGCCGGTCGGGACCCGGACCGCTACCTGGTCGTGGACGCAGGGCTCCCCGAGGACCGGGTCGAGCAGCTGGTCAGGGCCCGGCTCGAACCGCTGCTCACCCCCGCGGAGCGGAGCGCCGGATGACGGTCTGGGACACCCTCGTCGGGCAGCGCCGCGCCGTCGAGGTGCTGCGGCGGGCCGCCGCCGGGGACGGGATGACCCACGCCTGGCTGTTCACCGGCCCGCCCGGCTCCGGGCGCTCCAACGCCGCCGTGGCCTTCGCCGCGGCCCTGCAGTGCCCGGACGCCGGCTGCGGCGACTGCGCGTCCTGCCGCGCCGCGCTGGCCGGCACCCATCCCGACGTGAGCGTGACCCGGTCGGAGACGTCTGTGCACTACATCAAGGACATGCGCGAGCTGGTCCGCCGGGCCGGGCTGCACCCGGCGGAGGGCCGCTGGCAGGTGATGGTGATCGAGGACGCCGACCGGCTGACCAAGGGTGAGGACACCCGCACGGCCAACGCGCTGCTGAAGGCGGTCGAGGAGCCGACGCCGAAGACGGTGTGGCTGCTGTGCGCCCCCACGGTCGAGGACGTGCTGCCCACGATCCGGTCGCGGTGCCGCACCGTGGTGCTGGCGACGCCGACGGTCGAGGAGGTCACCGGGTTCCTCACCGACCGGCTGGGGGTGGCCGAGAGCGTCGCGGCGTTCGCAGCCCGGGCCAGCCAGGGCCACATCGGCCGGGCGAGGGCGCTGGCGACCGACGAGCGGACCCGCAGCCGGCGCCGCGAGGTGGTCACCATGCCGCCCGCGCTGACGTCGCTGGGCGCCTGCATGAACGCCGCGGCGAACCTGGTCGACATCGCCCAGCAGGAGACCGCGGCCATCACCGAGCAGGCCAACGCCCGCGAGGCCTCCGAGCTCGATGCGGTGTTCGGCTCGGACCGCAAGGCCCGCTCGTCGCGCGCCTACAAGGCGGCAGCCGCCGAGCTGGCCCGCAGCCAGAGGCAGCGGGAGAAGCGGCGGGTCATGGACGTCGTGGACCGGTGCCTGATGGATCTCATGTCGGTCTACCGCGACGCCATCGCCGTGCAGACCGGCGCCGTCGGCGCGCTGGTCAACGAGGAGGTCCGCCGGGAGGTCGAGGAGGTGGCCCGGCGGTCCACTCCGGAGCAGAACATCCGCCGGATCGACGCGGTCTTCACCGCACGCCAGCAGATGATGGAGTTCAACACCGCCCCGCTTCTCGCGCTGGAGTCGATGATGGTGGCGCTGCGCACCCGCTGAGGGCGGATCAGCTCGAGAATCAGTCGCCCGGACCGCGGCAGCGGTACCGACCGCACCGCCGAACCGGTGACCACGGCGGGACCCGTGGCGGGGTGCTGGACGCACCTCGGCACCGATCATTCCGCAGCCCGGGACGGACGCCGCCCAAGGGCACCATGGCTAGGGTGGCCCGGTGCGGCTGCGTCGGGTCCTGTCCGCGGCGGCCTGCGTCGTGCTGCTGGGGTCGTGCGGCCTCCTCGGCGACGACGACCCG
>JBIOYO010000116.1:0-9190 GCA_044870175.1 Nocardioidaceae bacterium
GGTTGCGACGGCTCGACCCGGGTCAGCTGGGAGGATACGACGGCTCGACGCCCGTGCGGGGGGAGGATGCGACGGCTCGACCCGGGTCAGCCGGGAGGATACGACGGCTCGGCGCCTATGCGGGGGGAGGATGCGACGGCTCGACCCGGGTCAGCTGGGAGCATGCGACGGCTCGGCGCCCGTACGGCGGGAGGTTGCGACGGCTCGACCCGGGTCAGCTGGGAGGATACGACGGCTCGGCGCCCGTACGGGGGGAGGATGCGACGGCTCGACCCGGATCAGCCGGGAGGTAGCGAAGGCTCGGCGCCCGTGCGGGGGGAGGTTGCGTCAGGGGGGTGGGAGGGGGAGGCGGTAGCGGCGGGAGGAGCCGTAGACGGTGAAGCCGGCGGCGCGGAGGATCGGGCCGGAGGTCTCAACGACGCCCTTGACCATGGCGAGGGTCATGCCGGCCTCGCGGGCCAGGCGGAGGCGTGCGTCGAGGGTGGCCCGGTAGGCGCCACGGCCGCGCAGGGCGGGCCGCGTGGCGCCGCCCCACAGCCGGGCGACGGCGGCGTCGGGGTCGAGGGTGAGGCCGGCGGTGGTGGCGGGCTCGCCGTCGACGAAGGCCAGCACGCGGCGGGTCCGGGCCGGGATGGGCTCAGCAAGCTCCGCCAGGTCACGTCGCACGTCGTCCTCGGTGGTCGTGCTGCCCCACACCTCGTTGCCGACGCTCCTGGCGAGGCGGACCAGGTGCTCGTCGTCGGCGAGGCGGACCGTCACGTCGTCGGGAACGGCGAGGTCGGGAAGGGCGTCGGTCAGGTCGAGGGCGAGGACGTCGACGGTCTCTGCGTGCTCGGCGCCGAGGCCGCGCAGGTGCTCCTCCATCTCCGCGGGCCGGGTCAGCTCCGACACCCAGAAGCTGACGTCGGGGCGGCCCCACCCCCGCACGACGTCGGTGACCTCCGCGACCAGCTCCGCCGGCGCGCGGGTCGACCGGCACCACGCCACGTGCGTGGGGATGGCCAGCGACTCCGGATAGGCGACGAGGTGGTAGTCGTCCGTGCGGACCTCGTCGGCCCCTTCAGGCACCCAGACCCACTCGTCGGCGTACTGCAGGACCCGCTCGCGCGACCAGGCTGCCGGGCCCATCGTGGGATCAGGGGTGGGTCATGCTCATCAGGTCGAGCGCCTCGTCGAGCTGGGCCTCGGTGATGGCGCCGGACTCGACGTACCCGAGGTCGATCACGGTCTCGCGGATCGTGCGCTCCTCGGCGAGCGCCTTCTTGGCCACCTTGGCGGCGTTCTCGTAGCCGATGTACCGGTTCAGCGGCGTCACCACCGACGGTGAGGACGACGCGTAGCGCAGCATGCGCTCCTCGTTCGCGGTGATCCCGGCGACGCACCGGTCCGCGAGCAGGTGGCTCACCTCCGAGAGCAGCCGGATCGACTCCAGGAGGTTGCGGGCGATCACCGGCAGCATCACGTTGAGCTCGAAGCTGCCCGAGGCCCCGGCCACCGCGATGGCGTGGTCGTTGCCGACCACCTGGGCGCAGACCATGAGCGTCGCCTCGGGGATGACCGGGTTGACCTTGCCCGGCATGATGCTCGACCCCGGCTGAAGGTCCGGGAGGTTGATCTCGGCGAGCCCGGTGCGTGGCCCTGAGGCCATCCAGCGCAGGTCGTTGCAGATTTTGGTCATGGAGACGGCGACGACCCGCAGCTGGCCTGAGAGCTCTACCAGCGCGTCTCGCGCGCCCTGCGCCTCGAAGTGGTTGCGGGCCTCGGTGAACGGCAGCCCGGTGCGCGAGGCCAGCTCGTCGATGACCGCCTCGGAGAACCCGGGCGGGGTGTTGATGCCGGTGCCGACGGCGGTGCCGCCGAGCGGCAGCTCGGCCACGCGCGGCAGGGTGCCCTCGAGCCGCTCGATGCCGAGCCGGAGCGCCGCGGCGTAGCCGCCGAACTCCTGGCCCAGCGTCACGGGTGTGGCGTCCATGAGGTGGGTGCGCCCGGACTTCACCAGCTCTGCGAACTCCGCGGCCTTCTCCTCCAGCACGTCGGCCAGGTGGTCCAGCGCGGGCACCAGGTGGTCCGCCGTGGCGGTCGTCGCGGCGACGTGGATGGACGTGGGGAAGACGTCGTTGCTGGACTGGCTGGCGTTGACGTGGTCGTTGGGGTGCACCTCGACGCCGGCCTGGCGGGCCAGGGTGGCCAGCACCTCGTTCATGTTCATGTTGGAGCTGGTGCCCGACCCGGTCTGGAAGACGTCGACGGGGAACGCGTCGGCGTGCTCGCCGGTGGCCACGGCGTCGGCGACCTGCGCGATCGCGTCGGCCCTCCCCTCCTCGAGCACGCCGAGCCGCGCGTTGACCCTGGCGGCCGCGGCCTTCACCTGCGCCAGCGCGCGGACGTGCTCGGGCTGGAGCCGGGTGCCGCTGATCGGGAAGTTCTCCACGGCGCGCTGGGTCTGGGCCCCCCACAGGGCGTCCTTGGGCACGCGGACCTCGCCCATGCTGTCGTGCTCGATGCGGTAGTCATCCACGAGATGACCGTACCCGGGCGCGATACAGCCAGTACGCCTCGTCCCGGTCGAGCAGCCTGACGGCGTGTGGTGCCACGACGACCTCGTCGAACACCGCGGTCATCGACTCTTCCAGCTCCGGCGCGGGACTGGCCGACCAGACCACGACGGCGCCTCCGGGCCGGACCACCCTGCGCAGCTTGGCCAGGAACCGCGCGGTGTAGAGGTCGGCGTTCTGCTCGTGGACCAGGTAGCCCGGCCCGTTGTCGACGTCGAGCAGCACCACGTCGTACGCCGACTCCGGCGCCTCGTCGACGGCCTGGTGCACGTCGGCAACGACCACGCTGAGCCGTTCGTCGGCGAGCAGGCTGGGGCCGTGCGGTACGACGCCGTCGCGGAGCCAGCCGAGCACCGCCTCCTCGACCTCGACGACGACCACGTGGCGCACCCGGTGGTCGGCGAGCACCTCGTCGGCGGTGACGCCCAGCCCGAGCCCCCCGACCAGCACGTCGTGCGGGTTCTCGACGGCCGCGAGGGCGACGCGGGCCAGCGCGCGCTCGCTGCCGGTCTCGACGGTGTCCATCACGAGCACGCCGTTGACGCGCAGCTCCACCGCGCCGTCGGTGAGCCGGCGCCGCAGCACGGTCTCCCCGAGCCGGCCGTGCTCGCGGGCCACCTCGACGTACTCCACCCGGTCAAGCCTAGGTACGACAACCAGGGCAGGAAGCCGGTCACGTCGCGAGGTCGGCGAGGCGCTCGCGCAGCAGGCGCAGCTCCGCCTCGTTGGCGCAGAGGCCGATCGCCACGCCGAGCTGGTGGCGTGCTTCGTGCCGACGACCGGCCCGCGACAACAGCTCGGCACGGACACCGGGCAGCCGGTGCCCCGGCAGGGCCACCCCGTCCAGCAGCGCCAGCCCGGCGAGCGGGCCGTCGGCCTCCGCGACCGCGACCGCGCGGTTCAGCCGGACCACCGCTGAGCCGGTGACCTCCTCGAGCTCGGCGTACCGCGCGGCGATGCGCGCCCAGTCCGTCGCCGCCGCGCTCGGCGCGATGGCGTGCTCGGCCGCCACCAGGGCCTCCAGCAGATGCGGCGTCGGCGGGTCGTGCACGTGCGGACGCAGCAGCGCCAAGGCCTCGTCGATCTCGTGCTGGTGCCACCGGGTGCGGTCCTGGTCCGGTAGCAGCACCAGCCGGCCGTCGACAGCACGGGCGTCCCGGCGGGAGTGGTGCAGCAGCATCAGGGCGAGCAGGGGGTCCAGCCGCTCGGGGGAGTCCGCGAGGTCTCGAACCAGCCGGACCAGCCTGACCGCCTCACCCGCGACGTCGGCGCGGAGCACGTCTGGGCCTGAGCCCGGCGCGTAGCCGGCCGTGAACGCCAGGTAGGCCACCGTGGCCGCGACGTCGATCCGGGCGCCCAGCTCATGCGGGGGTGGCACCACGAACCGCTCCCCGGCCAGGCGTCGGCGGGTCCTGGTCAACCGAGCCGCCATCGTCGCGGTCGGCACCAGGAACAGCCGGGCGATGTCCGCCGTGGAGACGCCGAGGACCAGCCGAAGGGTCAGCGCGGCGGCACGGTCGGGGGGGAGCGCCGGATGACAGCACAGCAGGACCAGGCGCAGCCGCTCGTCGGCCACCTCCTCGCCCGCGTCTGCCATCGTGCGTTGCGCGCGCTGACGCACCGTCGCGTCCACCTCCAGCAGTGGCATGGTGCGGGCCAGGACGGCCTCTCGCCGCAGCCGGTCCACGATGCGCCGGCGGGCTGTGACCAGCAGCCAGGCCGTCGGGTTGTCGGGCGGGCTTGGCGCTGACCAAGTGCGCAGCGCCGCTTCGAACGCCTCACCGAGCCCGTCCTCGGCGAGGTCGAGGCGGCGGTACTGCGCGACGAGGAGGGCGAGCAACCGGCCCCACTCGTCGCGCCACAGTGCGGCCAGGTCGACCGCGGACGGGGTCACCCGGCCGGGGCCTCCGGGCCCTCGACGGCGGCCCGCACCTCGATCCCGCCGTCGCCGTGGACCAGCATGCCGACGAGGTCGAGCAGGTCATCGAGGTCGTCGGTCTCGACCAGGTAGAAGCCGGTCAGCTGCTCGGCCGCCTCGGCGTACGGACCCTCGGTCACGGTGACCGCGTCGCCCGTACGGCGAACCGTCCGGGCGGTCCGCGAGTGGGTCAGCTCGGCGCCGCCGGCGATCTTGTGTCCTCGTTCGCCCAGGAGCCGGGCGAACTCGGCGTGGCGCTCGTACATCCGGGCCCGGTCCTCGGCGGTGGCGCGCTCCCACACGCTCTCGTCGCCCGGCAGCAGGATGACGTACTGGGTCATGAGTCTGGTCCCTTTCGTCGTACGGATTGTCTCATCGAGATGACGGACGACTGTGGTCCAAATCGACAGGCGACGGGTTCGGGCCGGCCGACTACCCTGACTGCGACAGGTTGGTCAGGGCAGAGGGGAGCGGCGTGAACGACGGGGCGATGCAGCCGCGTGACCCGTCGCAGATGCGGGTCTCCGACGCCGAGCGGCACGTGGTCGCCGAGCTGCTGCGCACCGCCGCCGGCGAGGGCCGGCTGGACCTCGACGAGCTCGACGAGCGGCTTGAGGCGACGTACGCCGCGAAGACGTACGCCGACCTGGTGCCGATCACGGCCGACCTGCCCAAGCAGGGCACCGTCCAACCGGTCGCGGCGGCCTCCACGCCGGTCGTGCGGGGCCCCGCCTACGCCAGCTCCTTCGCGTTGATGTCGGAGACGAGGCGCAGCGGCGCCTGGGAGGCCGGCCCCACCCACAACGCCGTGGCGCTCATGGGCAGCGTGGTGCTGGACTACCGGGAGGCCCAGCTCACCGCGCGCGAGGTGGTCGTGACGGCCAGCGCGGTGATGGGCAGCGTGGAGGTGCTGGTCAGCTCCCGCGCGCAGGTGGTCGTCGAGGGCCTGGGGATCATGGGCGACTTCAGCGAGTCGCGCTCCAAGGTCGCCGCCGAGGTCGGGCCCGGCTCCCCGGTCATCCGGGTGCGGGGGGTGGCGCTGATGGGCGCGGTCAACGTCAAGCGCAAGGCGATGCCAGGCGAGGGCCCCCGCATGCTGCGACGCGGCGGCTGAAGCCTCGCGGCGCGGCGCGGGAAGCCGTTCCGTAACGATTTGCAGCGGCCCGTCTGTGCCTCTGGCGCTCTCCTGTGCCAGGAGGTAAAGATGGGTCCCGTCAGCGCGTGACGCTGGTCACGCGTGCAAGAACTCTCGGGCCGATGCAGACGGCCCGGTGTGCTGTCTCGACGAGGAGCAGGCATGACAGTTCGGAGCATGGGCAGACGGGGTGCGGTGGCGGGGCTGTGCGCGCTCGTGGCTTTCGGGGCCGCAGGGTGCCTTCAGGACCCCAATGCCAGCGGCGGCTCGGGCGGGAACCCGGCCGAAGGAGGGTTCGCGGCGGGCGGCACGTCGGACGGCGACGGCGAGGTCCAGATCCTCGGCGCGTTCGGGGGCCCCGAGGCCGAGGCCTTCGAAGCCACCGTCAAGCCGTTCGAGGACGACTCTGGCATCAACATCGAGTACATCCCGGACCAGGACTTCACGACGACCATCAAGCAGCGGGTCAACTCCGGCCAGGCACCGGACATCGGCGTGTTCCCCCAGCCGGGCGGGCTGCTCGAGCTCGCCGACGAGGGCGCGGTCCAGCCGATCGACACGTTCGCGGACTTCGACACCCTGGACAAGACGCTGATCCCCGGCTTCCTGGAGGCGGCCCGGCTGAACGGCCGGGTCTACGGCGCGCCGATGCGGATGGCTGTCAAGAGCCTGGTGTGGTACCCGAAGCCGACCTACGAGGACGCCGGCTACCCCACCGGAGCGGAGAGCCTTCAGGAGCTCACCAAGATCACGGACAAGATCAAGGCCGACGGCACGGCTCCGTGGTGCATGGGTTGGGAGTCCGACCAGGCCACCGGCTGGGTCGGCACCGACTGGATCGAGGAGTACGTCCTCCGTATGTGGGGCCCCGACGTCTACGACGAGTGGACCTCCCACGAGATCCCGTTCAACGACAAGCGGATCGTGCAGGCTTTCGACGCCTTCGGGAAGCTGGCCAAGACCCAGGGCAACGTCTGGGGTGGCACCAGGGGCATCCTCAACACCGGCTTCGACGAGGCGTTCAACCCCGCCCTGAAGCCGAAGCCCGACTGCTACCTGATGCGTCAGGGCAACTTCGCCACCGGGTTCTTCCCGGAGGCCGTCCAGGCCGACCTGGACGGCAGCGTGGGCCTCTTCGTCTTCCCGCCGGACGCCGACGGCTTCGCCGGGCAGCCGATCCTCGGCGGCGGTGACCTCGCCGCGCTGATGAACGGGGACGACAAGGACGCCATCGAGGTGATGAACTGGCTGACCTCGGACCAGTTCGGCGCGGAGTGGGCGCAGGCCGGCGGCTGGCTGTCGCCGCACAAGACCTTCGACGCCAGCAACTACCCCGACGAGACCACCCGCAGCATTGCCGAGATCGCCTCGAACGCCGACGTCTTCCGCTTCGACGGCTCCGACGTGATGCCCAAGGAGGTCGGCTCCGGCACCTTCTGGACGGGGATGGTGGAGTGGATGAACGGCTCCAAGTCGGCTCAGCAGGTCGCCACCGACATCGAGAACTCCTGGCCCGAGGAGTGAGGCCCGAGTCATGAGCACAGAGACGACGGGCGAGGGCACGACCCTTGCACCCGCACCACCCGGGGAACAAGACAGGCAAGGCCGGTTCAACCCCGGAAGGACTGGACTCGGGCTGGTCGGCATGGTGGTCACCGCGTGGGCGCTGGCCAACCTGTTCCTCGCATTCGGATACTACCCGGAGAAGTTCGGGGCCAAGATCGTCATCGCCGTGGTGGCCCTGGTCGCCGGAGTGGCCGGGGCGGCGGTGTTCTTCTGGTTCCTGAACATGTTCATCGAGGGGCTGCCCTCGAAGACCTCGATCGCGTTGATGCCCTACGCCTACGTGCTGCCGGCACTTGCGCTGATCGGGCTGATGCTGATCTACCCGACCGTCCAGAGCATCAACTACGCGTTCGCCAACGCCGACAGCACCGCGTACGTCGGGCTGCAGAACTTCCAGGACCTGTTCAACGACGACACGTTCTGGATCTCGATCGTCAACAACGCACTGTGGCTGCTGGTGGTGCCCGCTGTGACCGTCGCGTTGGGCGTGCTGATGGCGGTGCTGGCGGACAAGTTGTCACAGCGTGGAGAGAAGACCTCGAAGAGCCTGGTCTTCATGCCGATGGCGATCAGCTTCGTCGGGGCGTCGGCGGTCTGGAACCTGATCTACGCCTACGACCCCGGCGAGACCCAGACGGGCGTGCTCAACGCAATCTGGACGACAGTCGGTGGTCAGGCGCAGGCGTGGCTGTCGATCAGCACGCTGCGGTTCAACTCGTTCCTGATGATGGTGATCCTGATCTGGCTGCAGGTCGGCTTCGCCATGATCCTGCTGTCCTCGGCGATCAAGGGCGTGCCTGAGGAGACCCTGGAGGCGGCGCGCATCGACGGCGCCAGCGAGTGGAAGATCTTCTGGCAGGTCATCATCCCGCAGGTGAAGGGCACGATCATCACCGTCTTCGTCACCGTGACGATCCTGGTGCTGAAGGTCTTCGACATCGTGTACGTGCTCAAGAACGGCCTGGACAAGACCAACGTGCTGGTGGTCATGTTCTTCAACGAGCTGTTCGCCAACGACGAGGCCGGCCTGGCCTCTGCGATCGTGGTGATCCTGCTGATCCTGGTGCTGCCCATCCTGATCTACCAGGTCCGGCACTTCCGCGCTGAGGAGGCGAACCGATGAGCTCGCTGATGAAGGATGGCCGCCCGCGCAGCTGGACGGCGATCGTCACGGTCGCGGTTCTAGTGGTGCTGTGGTGCATCCCCACGATCGGTCTTCTGGTGACGTCGTTCCGCACGGCGACCGACGCGCAGACGTCGGGCTGGTGGACAGCACTGTTCAACCCGTTCAGCAGCGACTGGACGCTGAACAACTACGACCGGGCGCTGAACAGCGAGCAGATCCAGATGGGTCAGGGCTTCATCAACAGCATCGCCGTCGCTGTCCCGGCGACGATCCTGCCGATCATGTTCGCCGCCTTCGCGGCCTACGCCTTCACGTTCATGGACTTCCGGGGCAAGGACATCATCTTCATCGCGATCGTGGCGGTGATGGTGGTGCCGATCCAGGTCGCCTTCGGGCCGATGCTGGACTTCTTCGGACCGAACGGGCTGGGCATCTCCGGTGACTATGTCGCGGTCTGGATCCTCCACACCGGCTTCGGCATGCCCCTGGCCATCTACACGATCCGCAACTACATGACCACACTCCCGCTCACCGTGATCGAGTCCGCGAAGATCGACGGCGCCAGCCACTTCCAGACCTTCTGGCGGCTGATCGTGCCGATGTCGGTGCCGGTGCTGGCGGCGTTCGCGATCCTGCAGTTCCTCTGGGTGTGGAACGACCTTCTGATCGCCAAGCTGTTCTTGTCCAACGCCAACACCACGGTGATCGTGAAGCTGCAGCAGCTGCTCGGCACCCAGGGGCAGGGCCAGGAGATCCTCACGGCAGGGGCCTTCATCTCCATGGTGGTGCCACTGATCGTGTTCTTCGCGTTGCAGCGATACTTCGTCCGCGGTATGACCGCTGGCGCCGTGAAGGGGTGACACCCGACCCCCACCACCTCCGCGGCGGGG
>JBIOYO010000117.1:0-2367 GCA_044870175.1 Nocardioidaceae bacterium
GCCATGTCGACCAGGGTGTACGGCGGGACCACCGGCCGGCCGGTGAACGCGCGCAGGACGTCGCGACGGCTGACCCTGAGCCGGCTGAGCCGGCTGGAGCGACCGGTGTCCCGGTTGTCGAAGCGGATGACGAAGAAGCCACGGCCGGCCAGCAGGGCACACAGCTCCTCGGGCCACCAGATCATCGGACCGCCGAGGCCCATGACCAGCAGCAGCGGCTCGTCGGAGTCCTCGCCGAAGGTCTGGTAGCAGATCTCGATGCCCGTGGGGAGGGTGGCGATCTGCTCCTCCGACTGCTTCACGCTGGTCCCGTCGGCGGTCTCGCTCCGCACGGTGTCCGGCATCCTCGCCCTTCCTGCGCGTCTTGTTACCCGTCAGTATAGCCAGGGTGTCGGCCCGGGATCCGTTCATGCACAGGGTTTCGGAGAATCCCGAACGTGGGACAGGTTCAGCGTGAAACACGTTACAGTGACCGCCATGGACGGTCACCTCGCGGACTTCCTGCTCCCGGAGGGCTTCCTCGGCCCTCGCGGGATCCGGGCCCTGTCCCGCGAGATGAGCACGGTGATCGAGACCGCCCGGCTGGTCCACCGGCTTCGGTCCACCCGTGCCACCCGCCGTGCGACGCCGTACGCCGCCCGACGGGGCACCCGCCGGGTGCACCCGGTCGTCCTGGTCCCGGGGTTCCTGGCCGGCGACCTCAGCCTGAGCGCACTCGCCGGGCATCTCCGCGGCCAGGGCTACCGCACGTACCGCTCGGGCATCCGCCTCAACGCCCGCTGCGTCCTGGAGACCGGCCAGGCACTGGAGGAGCGCGTGGAGCAGGTCGTCGACCGCCGCGGCCAGCGAGCCGTGCTGCTCGGCCACAGCCTCGGCGGCATGCTGTCGCGCAACCTCGCCGCCCGCCGCCCCGACCTGGTCGCGGGCCTGGTCACGATGGGCAGCCCGATCCTGGCCCCCGGTGCCGTCCACACGCTGCTGCGGCTGGACATCGCCGTGCTGCACCAGCTCCAGCGGCTTGGCCTCTCCGGGCTGATGGGCGTCGACTGTACGACGGGAACCTGCGCCCAGGAGAGCTGGGAGCAGTCCGCTCTGCCGCTGCCCCGGCAGCTGCCCTACACGGCCATCTACTCCGAGCGCGACGGCATCGTGGACTGGCGAGCCTGCCTGGTCCCTGGCGCCGAGCATGTCCAGGTCCCGTCCAGCCACTGCGGCATGGCACTCGACCCCCGGGTCTTCGACGTCGTGACCACGGTGCTCGACCGGGTCGACGCGAGCGCTCGCAAGCGCCGCCTGCTCGACACCCCGATGCCGCAGTCGTCGGCCGGCTGACCGGGGTCGCCGGTCAGAGGGCCGTCGGCCAGCCGGCGAGCTCTGCGCGGGTCGGGGGGTTCGCGCCTCGCCTGGACACCGTGACGGCGGCGGCCTCGTGCGCGGTCTGGAGGTAGGCGGTCAGGCGGGCTGGGCGCAGGTCGTCCAGGCCGTGCTCCACGGCCAGCGCCACCAGGGCGGCCATGAACGAGTCCCCGGCGCCGACGGTGTCCACCACCGTCGTGGACCGTGACGGCACGGTCACCGAGTCCGACCGGGTGTAGGCCTCGGCTCCGCTGCCACCGGCTGTGACCACGACCAGGTCGGCGCCCGCATCGAGCAGGCCTGCGGCGACGTCGGCGTGGCTGCGGCCAGGCTGGAGGTACCGCACGTCCTCGTCGGACATCTTGACCAGCCGGGCCGACGCGGCGATCTCCCGGACGTCGCGCCACGCCTGCTCGACGTCGTCGGTCAGCGCCGGCCGCGCGTTCGGGTCGAAGCTGACCAGGAGCCCGCGGTCCGCGGCCTCGGCGACCAGGGCCGCCACGGCGTCGCGCCCCGGGCGCAGGGTTACCCCGATCGAGCCCACGTGCAGACCGGTCGCGTCGTCGGGCAGGTCGCGCTCGGCAAGCGTCCAGGCCAGGTCGAAGGCGTACGTCGCGGCGTGCTGCGCGTCGAGGTGAGCGGTCGCGGTGCTGGTGCGGTGACCCGGGACGACCGATGCCTCGTCGAGGACGACACCCGCGCCGCGGACATGGTCGGCCACCAGCCGGCCGCGCTCGTCGTCACCGAGCTCGGTGACCAGGAGCGTGTCGAGCCCCAGGCGGGACAGCCCGACCGCGACGTTGAGCGGGGACCCACCGGGCGCCTCCTCGACCTCGCCCTCGACGGGGACGACGATGTCGACGAGGGCCTCGCCGGCCACCACGAAACGGGGCGTGGTCATGTGTTCCTAGTGGTCGAAGTCGACCGCGGAGTAGCGGCGCAGCTTCTGCAGCTTGTGCTCGGAGATGATGTTGCGGATCGTGCCGCTGCGCGACCGCATCACCAGGGAGT
>JBIOYO010000118.1:0-8297 GCA_044870175.1 Nocardioidaceae bacterium
GGGGAGCCGTCGACGAGACCGACGGCGAGCTCGCGAAGGGTGCGCCAGGCCTCCGGCGTGGTCTGGCCCCACCCGGCGGATCGCTGCGTGTCGCGCCGGCGCTCGAGGGTCCGCTCGACGCCCCGGATCTGCTCGGCGGCGCGCGTGTACGCCGCGGCGGGCGACAGCGGCGCGAACCGCCCGACCACGCCTGCCTCCGCGCCCACCACGGCCGTGGTCACGGTGCCCTCGACGGCGCGCACCGCGCGGCTGCCGAGCAGCCTCGCGCCCTGCACGGGGATGTGCGCCTGGAACGTGAGCCAGCCCCGGACCAGCTGCCGGAGGGATCGCTCCTCCTTGGCCAGCGGCCGGCGGTCACGGGTGTCCTGCCTCCACCCGGGGGTCGTGAGCAGCCTGTGGAGAGCCGAGGTCGCGAGCTCCTCCGGCCGGTCGGTCGTGAACCCCCAGCTCAGCCGGCCGGTCGTCTCGTCCGGCGACGACAGCACCGAGTCGACGACGGCGTGACCGAGCCGGTCCGCCCGGTCGTCGGAGACCACCGCGCGCACCTGGCAACGCAGCACCACGACGTCGCGCTCGCCGGTCGTGGAGTCGAGCTCGTCGGTGTCGAACGGGCCGGGCCCCATCCCCCGCCAGAGACCCCCGACGGTTGCGGCGGCAGCGAGGGCGTGGCCGTGCAGGTTCGTCTCAGCCCGGACCAGCACGCTCATGCGGTCCAGGTCCGGCCGGTCCTCGGGTGACACCACGGCGTTGACCTCCCAGCCCGGCTGCAGCAGGCACAGGTCCTGAGCCGCGAGGTCGGTCTCCGGAACGAGGAGGTTGACCCGGACGAGCCGCATCGGCGCGGATGAGCCGGCCACGGGTGATCCCGGCATGGCCCGCCGGACCAGCCGCGCGACCTCGTCACAGGTCTGCACGAGCCTCTCGGCCGTGGCGCCACCGTGCGCGAGCACCTGGAGCACGACGACCCGCACGAGATCGAGCCGCCTGCTGCTGATGTGCTCGAGCAGGTCGACCTCACCCTCGACACCGGGGAGCTGTGCCCGGACCGCCGCCGGACCGAGGACCGACCACGTGACCTGGCTCGGCTTGACCCACGCGAAGCCCTCCAGGAGGTTCTGGTCGAACCAGTGCCCGGCGAGCTCGTGGACCAGGCTCCCGTCGAGACCGTCGTCGGCCACGACGACGGTCGACGAGCGGCTCAGTTCCACGAGGAGTCCTCCTCGCTCTCCACGTCGTAGCGACGGACCGCCTCGGCCAGCTCGGAGAGCGTGCTGCGGATGTCGCGCCGCAGCTCATAGGCGCGCGGCACGCTCTGGCGCTCGCGCTGCTCGGTCTCGGCGAAGAGCTTCTCGTAGCTGTTGCCCAGCTCCTCCACCCGCACTACGAGGGCGTCCCGGCGGTCCGTCCAGGTGCCAGTCGCCGGACCGGCGTGGCGAGGGGCCGGCGTCGGCGCGGACAGCGGCAGCCTGCCGTCCTCGATCCACGCGGCCAGCTCGGGGGCGAGCCGGTCGTAGGAGTCCAGCCCTCCGCCTCCGCTGGTGCCCAGCTGCCGCAGCCGGCGGTACGGCGCGACCGCGTCGAGCTTGGCCGTGACGTTCACGTCCATCAGGGCAAGCGGCAGCGACTCGAGAGCGAGCGGGAGGTAGTCGTACGGCGCCGGGACACCCGTGGCCAGCAGCGGCATGGGAAACCACCCGACGAGTCCCGGGCCGCCCTGGCCACCAGGGACGAAGACCCCCGTCCGCTCCGCGCTGAGCTCGAGCTGCCCGAGCAGGCTCGCGGTGAACCACCCCCGGACCATCGCCTTGCGCACGTGCGGCGCCGCCGGGACGAACTCGGGGAGGCTCCGCGACCGCCGCCAGCGCCAGAACTCCTCACGGCCGTCCGCGGTCTTGCTCCGGTTGCGCCACTCCTCGGCGATGGGCCGCATGAGCGAGTCGAAGACGACGGGCTCGTACGGCTCGGCGAGCACGGCGAAGGCGTCCACGGCTGCCCCGTCACCGTCGGTGAAGAGGCCGGTCATCTCCGGGTTCCACAGGTCCTTGCTCTCCAGCACGTGGCGGATGACCTGGCCGGCCCTGGAGCGCTCTGCCACGGGGAACTCCGAGAAGATCGTCTCGGTGCGGACCTCGTGCCGCTGGTGCACGGCCACGAGCACGTTCTTGCTGATGCCCACAAGTGGCTGGGCGGCGTCCACCGCCGCGGTGAGCTGCTGCTCGAAGCGGGCCAGCCGGCTCTCGAGGAGCGTGCTGTCGGCGGGGTCGAGGTAGCGCGCGAGCCCTTCCCGGACGAAGCTGCCCGCTGCGGTGCCCCGGCGCTCCAACCAGTCCAGGGCCCGCCGGTGGATCGACTGCGCCGACAGGTCGATGGAGTACGCCGCGCGCTGCGGGGTCGAGAGCTCGACATGGTGGATCTCATGGCTCCGTGGGACCCACGCCGCGGGCTGCTCCACCAACGTCGGCTCGTCCGACGTCGTCGGGTCGACCCCGGCGACGATGTCCCGGAGGACCTGGTTGAAGGCACCGTCCCGGTCGGACCGTCCCACGGTGCGCCCGATGATCTCGTGCAACGACGCCGCGAACGTGCCGGGGTCCTCGAGGAGGAGCTCGTTGGCCGGCGGCTGGAGGACCGCCGGTACGTCGTCCCCCCGGGGCCACGTCTCCACCACCGAGGGCATCCCGTGGGACGGCGCGTAGTCACGCTTGAGCGCCTCGCCCGCCCGCCGGATCTCCTCGGTGACGGGGACGATGGCGTTGTCGACGAAGTCGGGCAGGAGCGCGGCCACGAAGGTGCGCAGCCGGGCCTCGGCGAGATAGTGGATCGCGCCGACGCCGTTCTTCACCGCGCTGCTGACGTACTCGCTGTCCGCGGGCAGGAGGCTGTCGCCGCCGTTCTGCAGCATCTGCAGGACCATGGCGTCGAGCTTGTCGCCCCACGCGGTGTTCAGCGCGGCCTCCTGCTCGAGCTCGGACCGCACCGCGCGCAGCTCGTTCACGAGCTTGGCGAAGAGCCGGTCGGTGACCTCGTACCCCTCCATCGCGAGGTAGCTCGCGGCGAGCCGGCGCAGGTCGCCCTGGACGCTGCTGACCCAGGCGCGCGCCCGCTCGCGCAGCTCCACCTCGAACTCGTCCAGCTCGCGGTCGATCACCTCGCGCACCGCGGTGACGATCTGGCCGCGCCAGCCTTCGACGCTCAGCGGTTTCGTGACGTTGTCGGTGACCCTCCCGCGGATCCGGCTGGCCAGCCCTTTGAGGTGCTCCTGGTGCGTCGGCGGGCGAAGCGCGTCCAGGATGTCGTTGTTGTGGTCGGTCCGCTCGTTGAGCCGCGAGTCCGACAAGAAGGCGGCGAACCTGCCGTCCGCGACCTCCTGGGCGACCAGGGTCGCCGAGCGGTCGTCCCCCGGGGCGCGCAGCTGCATGTGCCGGTGCAGCACCCGCTCGACGGCCGCGCGAGCCAGCCTCTGGGCGGCGAAGTCGCGGAACCGGTCGCGTCCGAGGCTGACCCGCGACGAGCCCATCGCGGTGTACGGGGTCTCCATGTCGTTGGTCTTCAGAGGCAGCTCGTCGGGCACGGAGATCGCGGTGGACGCCCAGTTGCCGGAGACGTACGCGTCGAGGCGGTCCTGGAGCACCGCGCTGGTGACCCACGACGCGAGGGAACGGCCCATCGCGTGGTAGATGTCGTTCTGGGTCTGGTAGGTGACGAAGTCGTTCCGTGAGCCGACCAGGAACGACGTGCGCGGGCCGAGCCGCGTCGCGTCCCCGACTGCGATGCCCTGGCTCTCCAGGATCGTCGCCGTCTCAGGTGTCGTGCCCTCCTTGTTCCAGTAGCCGGCGGTCAGCTCGGACAAGGTGGCCAGCGCGTTGGGGCGCACGCCCCGCCGGCGCTCCGCCTTGAGGTAGTCGAAGACGTCCGGGGCGTAGAGCAGCCCGATGGACTCCTTTGCCCACTCCTGGCCGCTGGCGCGGAGGACGTCACACACGTCGATCAGCGCTCCGGCTCCGGAGCCACCGGCGATGGAGGAGACGACGACCACGATGGGTGACTTGACCACCGGGAGCGGTCGGCGCCCGAGCCGCCTCGTGACCTCCTGGAGCTCGGCGTTGACCTGCTGCCCGCTCACCGCGCGAAGCGCGTCGTCCAGCTTGGCCTTCACCTTGGCGAGGTTCGCCAGCGTGATCATCCGGCCGAGGGCACGGAACTGGCCGGCACCCTTCTCGACGGGCACCGTCACCTGGCTCCGGTCCGGCCGCCACCCCGCGATGGCGTCGCCCCGGTGCGTCCGGCCCTCACCGGCCAGGGCACGGTCGATGTTCTGGTAGTTGATGCCAGAACCAACCAGACCCGCGTAGTCCGCAAGGGGAAGCTGCTTGGGGAGGCCTGGGTCGTCACCATCCGCGAGACTCGGCACGTCGATGTGCAGCAGCTGCCAGCCGGCGGGGAAGCCACCCTGCCAGCCGACGTCCTGCAGCCGCCGCTCGAGCTCGTGCCGGACGATGCGCAGCGTCTTGCCGCCGGAACCGCCGACGCCGATGAGAACGAAGGGCCGCAACATGGTTTTTGTCCTTACTTCAGAAAGTCGGGCAGGCGCGGAAGCCCCGCGTCGTCGTGGGTCGCGAGGGGGCTGGGGGGCGGCTCCCAGGCCGGCGCGACCGGGTCAGGCCGGGCGCCGGCACCCGCCGGGCCGGACCCCGGCCAGGGCGGCGGGAGCAGGTCGTCAGCGGTTGTGGCTGGGGGGGCGGACGACGTTGTCCGCACAGGGTCCCCGGCCTCTCGCCGAGCGTGCTCGGCGTTCTCGTCGAGCAGCTGGCCCCAGCCGTCCCAGCCGGTCAGCGGCACCGCGCGCTGAGCCGCCTCGGCAGCCTCGACACCCGGCGGCACCAGGACCACCAGGCGCCCATGCGCCTCTGCCGCGGACTGTGACGGCTCGACGACGACGAAGGCCGTGTCCACCGTCCCCAGCGCCACGGGTGCCCGGCCGCGCCTCGGGCCGGTTCCGGCCCCGGCGCCCACAGCGGACACGAGCATCCTGCCGCTCGCAGTGCTGGCGACGCCCTCTGGGTTGCGCAGGCCGAAGATCCGCCTCGCCCGGAGCCGCAGCTGGGTCTTCGGGATGTCCACGGCGACCGCGCGAACGCCCTTCGTCAGTGGGACGTTCTCCATGTCCTCCGGCTCGAGCAGGGAGCCGCCCGACGGAGCCCGCAGCAGCCCCGCAGGCGTGACCGTCACGGGCACGGACGCGATGCGGGCGCCGCGCTCGATCCTGAACCGTCCCAGCAGGAGGTAGTTGGCGCCGAAGAGCAGCAGCAGCGGCAGGGCGAGCGCGAGTCCCACGAGTCCGGCGAGGAGACCGAGTCGCTTGCCTTCGTCGACCGGGCGGACCAGCTCGGCCGAGACCGGGACGTCGAGGTCGGCGGAGCCCTGCCCGGCGGCCGCGCCGAGGCGCAGGGTCACCGTGCCGTCGGCCGGCCCGTCGCCGACCGCAGTCGGCGTCATCGACAGCCGCATGGTCGCGGAGCCGTCGGGGTCGAGGGAGACGCACCGGTTGTCCGCGGTGACCAGGGAGGCCGCCGGTCGCTCGGCGCCCGGGAGCACGGTCCGCGAGCCCGTGAGGCACACCGTGGTCGGGCCGAGTGTGCTGCCGCTGAGCCGGAGGTCGGTGCTGGCTGTCTCCACGCCGTCGACGTGGCCGAAGTCGACGTGGTCCGGGGTCACGGTGGGGAACGCCTGCGGAAGCCCGACCGTCAGCCTGCGGGTCGCGGTGACCGGGCCGAGGGCGATGCCGGACCGTCTGGTGCGAGCAGACACCAGGGCCGTCGCGTCGATCGTGGACGGCAGGTGGTCGCTGCCGAGCTCGAGGTCGGCGCTCACGGTGCCGTCGGGGCGCAGGCGTGCGGGCAGGGTCTCGTCCCCGGCCGTGACCTGGGCGGCCACTGCGTCGTACAGGGACGTGTCGAGGGGCGACCCGTCGCGGCCGACCAGCCGGAAGACGACCGGGCTGGCCGTTCCAGCGGTCACCTTGGCCGTCTCGGCGGCGAGGTGAGCGCCCCAGAACCAGTAGGTCTCGACCGTGGACGCCGCCGAGGTGCGCAGCATCCAGACCGCGGGACGGGTGAGCTGGGTCGGGTAGGAGATGTCGACGGTGTCCAGCCCGCTGCGCGAGAGCAGCCTGACCCGTGCGCCGCCGACGGTGCGGACGGCGCCGGTCGTGACCCGCACCGGACCCCCGTCAGGGCCGACGAGGTCGACCGCCCCGTCGGTCTGGACGACGACGCGCAACCCGGCGAGGCCCGCATCCATCGTCAGGTGGATGGCCCCACGGCGACACTGCGGGCCGGGGCAGGCGTACGTCGTACCGGCGGTCGCGCCGGCCACGAGGGCGCCCGCGCCGGCGAAGAGCCGTCGCAGGGCCGCGGGGTCACCGGCAGGCAGGTACGCGCCGGAGGCGTCGTCTGCGTCCAGGGGCGCCGTCCCGCAGGTGACGCCGCGACCGGACCCGGTGGCGACCGCCCTGAGCTGCTGACGCTCCGCCTCGGTGACGCCGGAGCCCGGCCGGAACAGCGCAACGGCCACGACCGAGATGCCGGCCCGGTGCATCTGGTCGGCGATGCCGCCGGAGCGGCACAGCTGGTCGGCCGCCGTCGCAGTCTGCGCGTCGACGTCGAGGCCACCGTCGGTGAACAGCAGCACCACCTTGCACGCGCCCGGGTCCCCGAGCTGCCTCGCCCGCGACTCCAGGGCGGCCTTCGCGCCGAGGAGCGCCTGCCGGTAGTCGGTGGCGTCACCGGAGTCACGAGCAGGCAGCTGCCCGGCCACCGTGTCCCGCAGGCGGTCCGCCGAGCGGTCCGTGAGCCGGTCCCAGCCGACCAGCGTGTCGAAGCCGCGCGCGAACGTCGCCAGCCCCACCTCGACGTCGAGACGCTTCGGGGCAGTGGCAGCGAGCTGCTGCAGAGAGTCGACCGCGGTGGTGATCCCCTCCACCCGCTCCGCGGCGGGGTCGGTCTCACGCAGGCTCGCCGACTCGTCGACCACCACGTCGACCAGCAGGTTCTGGGCGCCGGAGATGCAGCCGGCGATCTCGGGGAAGCCGTCGCCCCTCGCGTCCGGCGTCCTGGCGGCCCCCGATGCCTGCGGCAGGACGAGCGGATTCAGGATCGCCACGACCACGGCGGCGACCCCGACGGCGAGCGCGGCGGAGAGGCGCCTCATGCCCGCGCCAGCTCGGTCGCGACCAGCCAGGCGTGCACCAGGCCGGCGGCGAGGCCGATGCCCAGGGCGGCGTGCAGGACGCGCGCGTGCCACCGGACGACGACGAAGCGCCGGCTCGAGGACGCCCTCTGGTGCTGCCAGCGGGCCACGACCGCGAGGACCGGCGTGACCAGCGCCCCCAGCAGATAGCCGACCAGGCCGACCGTGACCAGGCCCTCGGCCCGTGCGACGGCCGGCAGGACCAGCACGCCCGCCAGCGCCGTCGCCGTCGAGGCCGCGAGCACCGGCCAGCTCGGCACCCGGACGGGCGGAGCAGAGCGGACGGCGGTCCGGGGCAGCGTGCTCGTGGAGGGCATCTCGGTCACTTCCAGGGGTCATCCGGCCACGACGTCGAGAACGTCACGGCTTGGCGAACTCACGGCCCCGAGGCCGGTTCTCCGCTAGGTTAGATCCGTAAAGAACCGTTTTCAGAGGTTTGCCGGGAATCGCACAGCTGATCCGGGCGTCGAGGTCTCGGAGGTCGTGATGTGGCGGTACCGGATCGGGCTCGCCGCGCTTGCGCTCCTGGTCTGCGCCTGCGCCGGACTGGTCGTCCTGGCCTCCCGTGGCGAGGAGTCCTCGGCAGTGCCGGCCCAGCCGGCCGCCCTCGAGCCCGCTGCCCCCGAGCCGCCCGTCCCCGAGCCGCCCGTCCTCGAGCCGCCCGTCCTCGAGCCGGCCGTGCCCCCGCGCGCGCAGCCGGTCGTGGTCACCCGGCACACCGACGGGGACACGCTGCACGTCGCCGCCGCCGCGCCCGGCGTACTGCCCCGCGGTGCCGACATCACGGTGCGGCTCCTCGAGATCGACACCCCGGAGAGCGTCGACCCCGGTGAGCCGCTGCAGTGCTACGCCGTCCGCGCGAGCCGCAGACTGGCCGCTCTCGCCCCAATCGGCAGCCGAGCCTGGGTGCTGCCCGACCGGGAGCTCGAGGACCCGTACGGCCGTGCGCTGATGTACCTGTGGAACTCCCACGGCGTCCTCGTCAACCGCGCCCTCGTCGAGCAGGGCATGGCCCGGGCGGTCCTCTACCCGCCCAACGACCGGTTCAT
>JBIOYO010000119.1:0-2764 GCA_044870175.1 Nocardioidaceae bacterium
GAGCGGTGGCCGATGCTGACCGCCTACGACATGTACACCGCCGCGACGTTCGACGAGGCCGGCATCCCGGTGCTCCTGGTCGGCGACAGCGCGTCCAACAACGTGTACGGCAACGAGACGTCGCTGCCGGTGACCGTCGACGAGCTGGTCCCGCTGGTGCGGGCGGTGACCCGGTCGGTGCGCTACGCGCTGGTGGTGGCGGACCTGCCCTTCGGTAGCTACCAGGCCTCGCCGGAGCAGGCCTACCACACCTCCGTGCGGTTCATGAAGGAGGCGAACGCGCACTGCGTGAAGCTCGAGGGCGGGGAGGAGATGGTGCCGCAGGTGGAGCTGCTGACCCGTGGCGGCATCCCGGTGATGGCGCACATCGGGTTCACCCCACAGTCCGAGCACAACCTCGGCGGCTACCGGGTGCAGGGCCGGGGTGACGCGGCGGCTCGGCTTGTGTCGGCCGCCAAGGCGATGGAGGCTGCGGGCGCGTTCGCGGTCGTGATGGAGATGGTGCCCGGCGACGTCGCCGCCGAGATCACCCGCACGCTGGAGATCCCGACGATCGGCATCGGCGCCGGTCCCGACTGCGACGCCCAGGTGCTGGTCTGGCAGGACATGGCGGGCCTGCGGACCGGCCGGCTGCCGAGGTTCGTCAAGCGGTACGCCGACGTGCACGGCGTCCTGCTCGGGGCCGCCCGGGACTTCGCCGCCGACGTCGCGGCCGGGAGCTTCCCGGGCTCCGAGCACACGTTCTGACCCTGGGCGGGTCTGCTCAGTCCTCCTGGGCCTCGTCGTTCCAGGCCGGGTCGTTGTCCCAGTCCTCGTTGCGCTGCTCGACCCTCTCCAACGCGTGGCCGGCCTCCTCCGCGGTGGCGTAGGGACCGAGCCGGTCCTGGTTGCGGCAGCCGTCGACGCCTTCCACGGCGTGGTGCGTCAGGCAGAACCAGTACTCCGGCGCCATCGCGGCCTCCTCACGTCGTACCCACTCTCACCGGTGCCCGTCACTGGCGCAACTACACTCGGCCGCGTGACGCCGCTCGCCCCCAACCCGGTCAGCCCCCACCCGGTCTCCGGGCGCCGGCCCGTGCCCGCGCACATCCCGCGGCCCGAGTACGTCGACCGCGACGCTCCGGCGCGGTTCACCGGGAGCGAGGTCAAGGACGCCGACACGATCGAGCGCATCCGTGTCGCCGCGCGTCTCGCCGCGCGGGCGCTGCAGCTGGTCGGCAAGCACGTCGTGCCAGGCGTCACCACCGACGAGCTGGACCGGATCGGGCACGAGTTCCTGTGCGACCACCACGCCTACCCCTCCACCCTGGGCTACAAGCGCTTCCCGAAGTCGCTGTGCACCAGCGTCAACGAGGTGATCTGCCACGGCATCCCGGACGCACGGGTCGTCCAGGACGGCGACATCGTCAACGTCGACGTCACCGCCTTCATCGGCGGGGTGCACGGTGACACCAACGCGACGTTCCTCGCCGGCGACGTCGAGGAGGAGACCCGGTTGCTGGTCGAGCGCACCGAGGAGGCGCTGCGCCGAGCGATCAACGCGGTCCGGCCCGGCCGGCGGGTCAACGTGGTCGGCCGGGTGATCGAGTCCTACGCCCGGCGGTTCGGGTACGGCGTGGTCAAGGAGTTCACCGGGCACGGGATCGGCACGGCCTTCCACAGCGGGCTGGTGATCCCGCACTTCGACGACCCGCACTACGACGACGAGATCAGGGCCGGCATGACCTTCACGATCGAGCCGATGCTCTGCCTCGGCACGGCGACCTGGGACATCTGGGACGACGGGTGGACGGTCGTCACCAAGGACCGGCGCCCCAGCGCGCAGTTCGAGCACACCCTCCTGGTCACCGACAGCGGCGCGGAGGTCCTCACCCTGCCGTGAGCCCGGTCTGAGCGTCAGCCCGCCTCGCAGCAGGCCTTCAGGCCCCGAACCTCGGCCAGGAGGTACCGGTTGGTGAGCCGCCGCGTGAGCATCCCGACGACCTGCCCCAGCGGACCGCCCTGGGTCAACGCTGCCGTCACCGTGACCAGGTCCGCACCGCCGGTCCCCGCCCCACCGGTCGCCTCGCTGCCGGTGATCGGCGTGACCCGGTGGATGCCCGTCGTGACCAGTCCGGGCCCCCGGGCGACCCAGGTGAACGAGCGGCCCGGCTCGAGCTCCGTCACCTCCCAGACGGCGACTGGCAGGCGGGGCTGTCTGACCTTCGCGCGCGAGCCGACCCGCAGCGGGCCCGTGTCCAGGCGCTGCACGCTGGTGACGGTGGGCGTCCAGGCCGGCCACCGTTCCACGTCGGCGTACACCGCGAAGACGTCGTCGGCGGGCGCGGCCACGTCGATACTGGCTTCGAAGCGCATGGCAGCACAGTACGTACGCAGCGCCGTCTGCGAGCGTCGGAGTCGTGCTGGCCGGGATGCCCGTGCCCGGGGCAGGGTGACCCCATGGACCCCCGGGACGCTCCCCTCGCTCGCGCGCATGACCATGCGAGGCGGTGGCTCGCCTCGCTCGACTCCCGGGCGGTGCCGCCGACGGCCACGGCCGATGAGGTCGCGACCAGGCTGGGCACGACCCTGCCCGACCGGGCGGCCGACCCCGCAGAGGTCGTCGACCTGCTGGCGACCGCCTGCGAGCCGGGGCTCACCGCCATGCCGTCAGGACGCTTCTTCGGCCTGGTCGTGGGCGGCTGCCACCCAGCCGCCCTGGCCGCGGACTGGCTCACCGCAGCCTGGGACCAGAACGCGCTGCTGCGGAAGGTCACCCCTGCCG
>JBIOYO010000120.1:0-8217 GCA_044870175.1 Nocardioidaceae bacterium
TGGACGCGTGGTTGATGCTGGCGCGAGCCGACCTGCGGGTGGCCGAGGAGGCGCTGCGGCGCTGGAACAACGCGGTCGCGCTGGCCCGGCCCGCGGCGGCCGGAGGACGCGTCGTGGTCGTGGGCGACCCGGCGGACGCCGCGGTGCAGGCGCTGGTCCGCGGCGACCCGGGCGGGTTCGCGGCGCGGGAGCTCCAGCAGCGGCAGGAGGCGCACCTTCCGCCCGCCGCCCGGTTGGCCACCCTCACCGGGGCCGAGGAGGACGTCGCGGCAGCCCTCGCCGAGCTCCGCCTGCCACCCGGCACGGAGGTGCTCGGACCGGCCCCGGTCGCCGCGCCGGCGGGCCCGACGGCGGCGGCGGACGGGACCGGCGCCGCCACCGCCCGCCTGATCCTGCGGACGCCGCGCGCGGCCCGACCCGCCCAGTCGCGCACGCTGCTGGGCATGCAAGGGGTGCGGGCGGCGCGCAAGCTGCCTCCCGTGCGGGTGCAGGTCGACCCGGTGGTGCTGGAGTGACCCTCAGGAGGAGGGCGCGATGGCCGCGTCGGCCGCGCGGCGGCGCAGCAGGGCTCGCTCCTGGTCGTTGCGGGTCGCGGCGGACGCCGCGCGGAACTGCTCCGCCGCCGCCTTGCCCTGACCGGCCCGGAGCAGCAGGTCGCCGCGGACCGCGGGAAGGAGCGGTGTCCCCGCGAGAGCACCCTCGGGGAGGGCGTCGAGGACCGCCAGGCCGGCCGGCGGGCCGAACGCGCGGCCGTGCGCCACCGCGCGGTTCACCTCGACCACGGCACCGGGTGACACCTGCGCGAGCACGTCGTAGAGTCCCGCGATCGCGGGCCAGTCGGTGTCCCCCGGCGTGGCCGCCCGCGCGTGCTGCGCGGCGATGGCCGCCTGCAGGTAGTAGCGACCCACCGGCCGGCCTCCGGCGGCGAGCTGCTCGGCCGCGGCCAGGGCGGCGCGGCCACGCCGGACCAGGAGGACGTCCCAGCGGCCCCGGTCCTGGTCGTCCAGCAGCACGGCGCGACCGGCCCGGTCCACCCGCGCGGGGAGTCGTGAGGCCTGCAGCTCCAGCAGCGCCTGCAGGGCGAGCACCTCCGGCTCGTCGGGCACGAGGCCGGCCAGGAGCCGGGAGAGCCGGACCGCCTCGTGGCAGAGGTCCGGGCGGGTCCAGTCGGCGCCGCCGGCCGCGGCGTACCCCTCGGTGAAGACCAGGTAGACCACCGCCATCACGTCGTCGAGCCGCTCGGCACGCTCCGCTCCGACCGGCAGGTCCAGCGCCGCACCGGACTGGCCGAGGGTCCGCTTCGCCCGTGAGATGCGCTGCGCGACGGCCGGCTCGGCGGCCAGGTAGGCGCGCGCGATCTCGGCGGTGCTCAGCCCGGCCACGAGCCGCAGGGTCAGCGCGACCCGGGAGTCGGGGGTGAGCGCGGGGTGGCAGCACAGGAACATCAGCCGGAGCACGTCGTCCTCGATGCTGTCGACCTGCGTCTCCAGGTCGGTCACCTGGACCTCCTCGAGGTCGCGTCCGAGCTCGGCGGTGGCACGCCGCGCGGACACCGCGCGGCGGATGTGGTCCACCGCGCGGCGTCTCGCGACGGTCATCAGCCAGGCCCCGGGGTTGGCCGGGACCCCCTGCCGGGGCCACTGCTCGAGCGCGGCGACCAGCGCGTCCTGGGCCAGGTCCTCGGCCAGGCCGACGTCCCGGGTGATCCGCGTCAGCGCGGCCACGAGCCGCACGGACTCATGGCGCCAGGCCGCGGTGACGGCCTGTGCGGTGGGCGTGGCGGCGGCGGTCACGTCGGCCATCGGGGCAGCGTACGCGCCGCCGGACGCCGCCGCCGCACGCCCGCCCGCGCTCAGGCCGAAGGGGTGTGGAGACTCGGCCACTCGCCTGATCGCACCGCGGAGCAGGTGACCACGGTCAGACGGAGCGGAGGGGGGCGACCTGGACCAGGTTGGCGAACCCTCGCCCAGATCGAGTCCGGCGGCTGTCAAGCTGACCTGCTCAGGCCTCGTCGGGACCGGAGATGCGCCGCACCTCCACGGCGCCCTCCCAGCCCGGCCAGAGCCGGTGGTGCAGGTCGGCCAGCCGGCGGGCGTACTCGGTCGCCTCGGCGTGGTCACGCACCTCGATGACGGCGTACCCGCCGACGGTCTCCTTCGCCTCCGTGAACGGCCCGTCGGTCGAGGTGACCTCGCCGTCCCGCACGCGGAACTCGGTGCGGCACGACGTGGCGTAGAGCCCGCCGAGGTCCAGCAGCGTGCCGTCCGCCATGCCCCGCTGGATCTCCTCGCCCATGGCCTGCACCAGCTCCGCCGGCGGCTCGGCGTCCACCTCGGTCATCTTCACGAACCCCATGTACCTCATGTCGTGCACCCTCCTCATCACCGGATCTGCCTCATTCCTGCGTCGCACGCGCCGGCTGGTTCTCGACATCGGGACGGCAGTTTCATCCCCGGCCCTAGGACCTGTTACGAAAGTCCCGATGCCTGCTGCGCGACGACGTCCGCGGCACCTCGCTAACCGGAAAATCCCCGGTGACCTTGCGCGGCGAGCATCCGGCGGGAGCGCAGCGGAGCCGGATTCTGGGTCAGGCGGCCGGGGCGAGGGTGACGGTGAACCCGAGGGCCTCGAGTTGGCGGATGTGGGTGCGGGCCTTGCGGTCCTTGTCGGTGCGGCTGGCGTAGTAGCCGGCGCCGAGTTCGCGGAACCGGGTGTCGGGGTCGGCGAGCAGGTGCCAGACGGTGACCAGGATTGTGCGGGCCACCGCGACCAACGCCTTGAGTTTGCCGCGGCGCTTGACGATGCGCCGGTACCGCTCGCCCAGGAAGGTGTCGGTGCGGGCGGCCGCGGCGGCGGCCTCTCCGAGGACGCCCTTGAGGTAGGGGTTGCCCTTGCCGGCGCGTCCGGTGCGGCTCTTCGCGCCGGACTGGATGGTGCGCGGAGCCAGCTTCGCCCACGACACCAGGTGGCCGGGGGTGGGGAACCGGGTCATGTCCAGCCCGATCTCGGCGATGATGACCTGGGCGGCCTGACGGCCGATGCCGGTGATCTCGTCCAGCCTGTCGACGGCGGGCAGCACGGGGGAGCCTTCGACCAGCCCGGCGTCCGGGCCGGTGGTGCCATCGGGGTCGACCCCCTGCGCGGCCGGGATGGCGGCGATCAGCTGCTCGATCCGGTCGGTGAGCCGCCCGATCTGGCCGGTCAGGGCGTCGATCTGGTCCAGCAGTATCCGGGCCAGTTCGGCATGGTGGTCGTCGAACCGCCCGGTGAGCGCCTCGACCAGGGCGGGGTACTTGACCTTCATCCGGCCCCGGGCCAGACGGGCCAGCACCCGCGGGTCACGCTCGCCGGCGATCAGCGCCTCGACCATGTCCCGGACCGAGACCGTGTCCAGGCTGCTGGCCACGGCCGAGACCTTGATCAAGGCGTCCTCCAGCAGCTTCTCCAGCCGGGAGTAGTGGCGCGTCCGCTCGCGGGTGAGGTCGATGCGCAGCCGGGTGTAGTCGCGCAGGCTGCGGATCTCGGCCGGCGGCACGAACGAGGGCCGGAGCATGCCCCGCTCGGTCAGCTTCGCCAGCCACACCGCATCCAGCTTGTCCGTCTTCGGCCGGCCCGGGGCCTGTTTGACGTCGTGGGCTCTGACCAGCTGCACGTCCAGCCCGGCCGCCTCCAGCAGGTAGAACCAGATCCGCCAGTAGTCGCTGGTCGCCTCCAAGGTGACCTTCTGGACCCGCTCCCGGGCCAGGTGCTCGGCCACCTCCAGGACCGCGTTGGTCGTCGCCGGCACCTCCCACACCAGGCTGCGTCGCGACTCCGCGCGACCCGGATGTGGCTCCCGGACACACACCATCCCCGACGCCTTGGCCACATCGACCGCGGCCACCCGTGCCAGGATCTGCTCGTGCTCGACGTCGCAGATCTCCTGCGGTTCCCTCATCACCTAGCCCCTTCCGTGCACCAGCCAACACTCGACGGGTGTCCAGGGGCCTCGGTCAGGGAAAGCCGAACTCTAACCGGCGTGCTCGTAGCAACAGTGCGCGACCCGAAGGTCAAGGCCCCGCGCCAGACTGCGTTGCGGGCTCGTGTCCCAGCGAAGAACCGGCGTCGCGGACACCCACCACGATTTTCACGCTCGCGTGGCGTCCGCGGTAGTGGACAAGATGACTGCGTTGGCATCGCTCGAAAGACGCCCGGTCTGCCGTCGCGACGCCGCCTTGCGATGCACGCACCTGGACCACGCTGACCCTCGAAGAACCTCCGTCGACGACCACCAGACCGCGTGAGTCAGCGGTCGGCACGGATCGCTGAGACCGGGAACCACGCGCCCGCCGCCGTCGTTCCCTTCGCAGCAAGGGCTCCACGGCCCACGCCGCAAGCCGCGCTCAGCGGTCTCTCAGCCTCGACCCCTAGCCTGGACATCCCGAGAGCAGGACATGACCCGCGACAGGACCCGCGTGACCACCCGGCGGGGCCGGCGGTGGCGACGGGCCGAGGAGCCGACGATGGCAGAGCAGGACCTGCAGCAGCAGTCCTCGCACTGGCAGCCGCCCTCGTGGGACCAGATCGTCGCCGAGCACAGCGGTCGTGTCTACAGGCTGGCCTACCGGCTGACCGGTGACCGGCACGACGCCGAGGACCTCACCCAGGAGGTGTTCGTCCGCGTGTTCCGGTCGCTGTCGACGTACACCCCCGGCACGTTCGAGGGCTGGTTGCACCGGATCACCACCAACCTGTTCCTCGACGGTGCCCGGCGCAAGGCGAAGATCCGGTTCGACGCACTCGCCGACGACGCAGAGAGCCGGCTGCCAGGCCGGGTGGCGCCGCCGGACGCGGAGGTGCTCGCCGGCCTGTTCGACGACGACGTGGAGCGGGCGCTCGCGGCGCTGCCCCCCGACTTCCGCGCCGCGGTGGTGCTGTGCGACGTCGAGGGCCTGTCGTACGACGAGATCGCCGACGTCCTGGGGTTGAAGCTGGGGACGGTTCGGTCGCGGATCCACCGCGGCCGGACGATGCTGCGCAAGGCGCTCGCGCACAGGGCACCGAGCGGCGGCCGGGCCCGGTACGCCGGCCCCGCCGAGGCCGTCGGACTCGCCGCGCAGGCCACCTGATGCGCTTCCTCGGCGGGCATCTCGGGTCGTCGGTGAGCGCGCTGGTGGACGGCCAGCTCGACCAGGCGACGACCGAGCGGGCCTGGGACCATGTCCTCGGCTGCTCGCAGTGCCGGGCGCTGGTCGAGCGGGAGATCTGGGTGAAGAACCGGCTCGCGCTGCTGTCCGGTAACGGCCCCGCGCCGAGGCTGGTGGAGATGCTCCGCGAGCTGGCCGGCTCGGAGGGTTCGGCCGGCCCCGCCGACGCGCCCCTGTTCGGCACCGTGGACCGGTCCGTGCGGGCGCGCCGCCTGACCGTGCTGGCGCTGCTGGGGGTGGGGTCGGTCTCCGCGGCGGTGTTTGCCGTGGCGACGCTTGGCGGGCCATCCGGACTTCAGGGAGGCCCGGGGGCGCCGGCCTTCATCGGCGACGCCACGCCCAGCAGCGCGCCCTCGTCCAGCGTCGGGCCCAGCGTTCTGCCCAGCGTCGTGCCGACCTCCGGACCGACCCAGCCCGGCCCTCGGGTGCATGTGCGAGGCACCCTCGACGGCTGGAGCGCGGGCGGGTCGGGCGTCGCCGTCCCTACGCGAGCGGCCCCGGACCGGTAGTGCACCGGCCCACGGGTCGTCGTACCGGGTGCCGCGCCTGCGGTTGGCATGCTGGGTGACAATGGCGGGGTGACCGGGCCGCAGGACTCCTCCCGAGCGCCTGAGGGTGAGGGCGCGCCACGGGTCCCGCCGCCGTACCCGCTGCGGTTCGGCGCGGACGCAGGCGGTGTCGGCGACGACACCGGCCCGGACCAGCACGACATCGAGCCGACCCGGGCGCTGCAGCGGCCCATCTGGGACCAGGACCCCGACCCGAGTCCGGCGGAGGAAGGCCCGGCGGAGCAGGCGGAGCCGCCGCGCCCGGGCACCGGCTGGTCCGCCCCGCCGGGGGCATCGGGCCGGGCCGAGGACTACGGCTACTACGGCGGCTTCGGCAAGCACGGCCCACCGGCCGTGCCACCGGCCGTGCCGCCGCCCGCCGGACCGGTGGCGCCGCCCGCGCCGCCGGCACAGCCCGCCGCGACCGGGTGGCCCGGCGCGGAGGCCTGGCACTCCGCGAACCCCGCCGGCGAGTGGCCGGGCCCCGGCTGGACCGCCGGGCAGGCGTCCGGACCTGCGCCCCGGCCGGCCCGCGTGCCGGGCTGGCTGTGGCCGGTGGTGGCCGTGGTCGCCCTGCTGACCGGTCTGGTCGGAGGCGCCGTGGGCGGCGCCCTGGTGTCCGGGGAGGACCAGCCCGAGGTCGCCGCGACCGACACGGTCCTGGTGCCCCAGGGGTCACGCGCACCGCTGCCCGCCGGCAACGCCAGCATCGCCGCGGTCGCGGACAAGGTGCTGCCGAGCACCGTGCAGGTGCTGGCGAGAGGCGGAGCCGGCACCGTCGGAGGCGGCACCGGGTCCGGGTTCGTCGTCGACCGGCGCGGACATGTGATCACCAACAACCACGTGGTCGCGCGCGCCACCGAGGACGGCGACCTGGTCGTCGTGGACCACCGAGGACGACGGTACGCAGCGCGCATCGTGGGTCGCAGCCCGGTGTACGACATCGCGGTCTTGTCGGTCGAGCGCGGACGACGGCTGGCTCCCGCGGTGGCCGGGTCGGCCGCCGCCCTGCGCATCGGCGACACGGTCGTGGCGATCGGCTCCCCGCTGGGGCTGTCGAGCACGGTCACCTCCGGGATCGTCAGTGCGGTCAACCGGCCCGTGACGACGGGCAGCTCCGACGCGTCGTCGTACATCAACGCCGTGCAGACCGATGCCGCGATCAACCCCGGCAACTCGGGGGGGCCACTGGTCAACCTGCGTGGCCAGGTCGTCGGGGTCAACTCCGCGATCGCGACCACCGGCGGCCTGACCGGCGAGGCCGGGTCGATCGGCGTCGGCTTCGCGATCCCCATGGAGCAGGTGCGGGTGACCGCCAACCAGATCCTGGCCACGGGCAAGGCCGAGTACCCGGTCATCGGCGCCAACGTCGACACCGAGAGGTCCGGTTCCGGCGCGACGGTGATGGAGGTGCCCGACGGCACACCCGCCGAGACGGCAGGGCTCCGCGAGGGGGACGTCGTGGTCGCGGTCGAGGGGCAGCGCGTCACGGACGGGATCGGGCTCATCGTCGCGATTCGCAGCCACCGGCCCGGCGAGACGATCACCCTCACGGTCCGGCGCGAGGGCCGCCAGCGCGACGTCGCCGTCCGGCTGGACTCGAAGGTCGGCTGAGCGTCCGCGCTGGCCGGCGTGTGGCCGATGGTGACATCGACACGCCGTACGGTCGTGCGGGCATCGGCCACAGCTGCGGGTCCGCGCAGGCATCGGCCACAACCCCGCTGACCTGGCCTCAGGTGGCGTCGGGGTCGTACGGCGGGAGCTCGCCGTCGGCGAGCGGGCGGGTCGAGGGCCGGCCGCCCGACGGGGAGCTGCCGTTGGTGGGCTGGTCGGCGTCGTCCCAGGCCTCGAGGATGTGCTTGCGGATGGCGCGGCGGGGGTCGAGGTCGGTCAGCTCGAAGTCGGAGTACTCCGGGCCGAGCTCGGAGCGGATGTCGTCGCGGGCCTGCTGGGAGAGGCGGCGCAGCTGGCGGATCATCCGGCCGGACTGGCGGGCGAACTCGGGCAGCTTGTCCGGGCCGAGCACGACCAGAGCGACGACCAGGATGACCACCAGCTCTGGAAGCCCGACGCCCCACATCGGCCAGGTCCGCTCAGGTGCGCCCGGCGGGGGTCAGCCCGAGCTGCATGCCGGCCAGGCCACGACCACGCCCGGTCAGCGTCGCGGCGACGCGGGTGAGCTCGGCCGCTGCGTGGGCATCGGGGTCGGAGACCACCAGGGGGCTGCCCGTGTCGCCGCCCTCACGCAGGCGCGGGTCGAGCGGGACCCGGCCCAGCAGCGGCACGTCGTAGCCGAACCGGCGGGCCAGCACGCCGGCCACCCGCTCGCCGCCACCGCTGCCGAACACCTCCAGCCGGTGCTCGGGGCCGCAGTGGGGGCAGGGGAGGTACGACATGTTCTCCAGCACGCCGACCACCCGCTGGTGCATCATCGAGGCCATCGTCCCGGCCCGTTCGGCGACCTCGGCGGCCGCCTCCTGCGG